>CALMTT010000119.1 GCA_937872615.1 uncultured Verrucomicrobiaceae bacterium
CGGCTCGTCACTCATCGCCTTCACATCGAGGTGCAGCTTGCACGCCGGATGATCCACCGCCTGGCAAAAGCGGATCGTCTCCGCCGCCGTGTTCAGGAAGTTCGTCTCCTTCCGGCCCAGCGGCTCCATCGCCAGCGTCACGCCATGCTTGCCGGCCTCGATCGCCACCTCGCGCACGGCATCGGCGGCGCGGGCAAAGGCATCGTCATAATTCCACTCCGGCAGCAGATTGCGGGCCTTCGGGCTGCCCCAGACCATGATCTTCCCGCCCATCGCCGCGCACAGGCGCACCAGATGGCGGCCAAAGCGGGCCGTCTCACGCCGCTGCACCGCGTCCGGCGTCGTGATGTGAAACCACGACGGCTTCGTCAGCAGCCAGTGCAGGCCCAGGATCTCCAGCCCGTGGTTCTTCGCCTTCGTGCAGCAGGAGATCGCATCCGCCAGCGTCAGATCCCGCGGGTCCTCCGCCAGGGTGAAAGGTGCGATCTCGATGCCCTCATAGCCGGCCGCGGCCGCATCGGCACACATGGCGTCAAAGGAGGTGTTCTGGTAAGTTTCGTTGCAGATGGCAAAGCGCATGGGGCGGCAGGTTTAAAGGTTCGCCCCAGACCTTGCAAGGCAGACTTGTCCAAGTGATGCGGGCACTCCTGCCCGCACCTCAGACTCTCCGCCCTGCTCCCTGCACCCTGCACCCTCCGCCATGCGCTGCGCCCTCCGCCCCACGAACGATTTGCTTCCCGCTCCCTTCCCGCCAATCTGCTCGCCCGCCATGTCCTTCATCCACGACGACTTTCTCCTCTCCACCAAGACCGCCAGCCGCCTCTACCACTCGTTCGCTGAGAACGAGCCGATGATCGACTACCACAATCATCTCCCGCCGCAGGACATCGCCAAGGACCGTCAGTTCGCCAATCTCTTCGAAATTTGGCTCGAAGGCGACCACTACAAGTGGCGTGCCATGCGCTGCAACGGCATCCCGGAGAGCCACATCACCGGCGCCGCCTCCCCACGCGATAAATTCCTCGCCTGGGCCAAAACGGTGCCGCAAACCCTGCGCAACCCGCTCTACCACTGGACCCACATCGAGCTGAAACGCTACTTCGGCATCGACGACCTCCTCAACGAGCAGACCGCGCCCGCCATCTGGGAAAAGACGCAGGAAATGCTCGCGCAGAAGAACATGAGCGCCCGCGGCATCCTCAAAAAGTTCCAGGTCCGCGCCCTCTGCACCACCGACGATCCCATCGACGATCTCGCGCATCATCAGAAATGCGCCGCCGATGGCTTCGAAGTCGGCGTCTATCCCACCTTCCGTCCCGACAAAGCCCTCGCCGTGCATGCACCCGAGGCCTGGAACGCCTGGTGTGACAAACTCAGCGCCGCCAGCGGCATTGAGGTGAAGAGCTACGCCACGCTGCTCGATGCCCTCACGCAGCGTCACGACTTCTTCCACAGCGTCGGCGGCCGCCTCAGCGATCACGGCCTGAACTACTGCCACGCCAGTTTCGTCAGCGATGCCGAGGCCGAGCGCATCTTCCAAAAAGCCCGCAGTGGTACCGCCGCCACCGCTTCTGAGCAGGATCAGTTCGCCAGCAACATCATGCTCCATGTCGGCCGCCTGAATGCCGCCAAAGGCTGGACCATGCAGCTCCACCTCGGCCCCGTGCGCAACAACAACAGCCGCCTCGCCCGCCAGATCGGCGCCGATGTCGGCTGCGACAGCATTGGCGACTGGCCGCAGGCCGAGACGCTCTCCCGCTTCCTCGACCGCCTCGAAACTGAGGATCACCTGCCCAAAACCGTCCTCTACAACGTCAATCCCGCCGCCAACTACGTCTTCGGCACCATGGCCGGCAACTACGCCGACGGCACCACGCCCGGCAAAGTGCAGTTCGGCAGCGGTTGGTGGTTCGTCGATCAAAAAGAAGGCATGGAGTGGCAGATCAACGCCCTCAGCAACCTCGGCCTCCTCAGCCGCTTCATCGGCATGCTCACCGACAGCCGGAGTTTTATGAGCTTCCCCCGCCACGAATACTTTCGCCGCACGCTGTGCAACCTCCTCGGCACCGACATCGAAAACGGCCTCGTCCCCAACGACGAAGCCCTCGTCGGCCAGATGGTCAAAAACATCTGCTACGGCAACGCGAAGGCGTATCTGGGGCTGGCGAGATCCTAGCGATCCTGCAACGCCGCTCGCTCGCCCGTTTACATGGGTCGTCGCCGCCGTCTGGTCACTGCATCGTCGTATCGACACAAGGGTCCGACAGGTCCTGGGCCAAGCGCCCCGGCACCCAAGTCGCGACCGGATGAGACCATGGAATGCCAAGGTTCCAGCCGCAAGGCGGGCCACCGGCAGAGACCGCAGTGACACCGTCTGGACAGAGTTCAATGCACCCCGCCCGCTTTCAACCGCCTCACCCGTCATGTGAAAAAGACCGCCAATCGCCCAAACTTCGCTCTTGCCAACTTCAACTGCCCATGAGGCCTGCATCCGTTTTGTTCGCTTCGGATTGTCTGTGATGTGACGCTCATTTCCTGACCGATTTGCTGACGATCCATTGATACACCAAGCCGAGACGGGTGATCAGGAAAATCCCCGTCAGCAGCATCAATCCGAACAGAACCAAATATGGAATGACATTCAATTCGGTGTGCTCTCTATAAACCGTGTGCGCCATGTCAACGAGCCGCTCAAGGGAATAGCCAACGATCAAGAGTGCTGTCCCAAATATCAGGAAGGGACCGGAGGCAGCGACGCCATCTGCCGACGGCTCAGCCACACTACCAGATAATGCGTAAGTGCTGATGGTGGGTGCCGCAAACCAGACAACGATCGCGATCACCACATAGACGGCAAATAGGGGCATGTAAAACGCATCGGTTGTTGGGAGCAAATCCACTGTCTGCGGTGCGGAAATAGCAAGCGACGATCTCCGAAGTGCATACACCAGGGCTGAGGTGCAGAGGCTATCAAGCCCACGCATGGCAAACAACAGGGCCAATAGGCGTGTCAGTCCGATGAGGGTTTGCCGACTGGAGTTCATGTGTGTTGGTTAAGCGAACGTTGTTTAGTCACAATAAATTGTGGGCGAATCAGATTCGCCCACAGTTTTTCAGTGATCAAGGAAGGCGATGGAAGAGTTGTTGCCAAGCCGAAGCCCGATCCGACTTGAAGGCGAAGGGGTTTCTTGGGGTGCCGTTCGTTTTCACGCGGTGCTGGCTCTTTTGATGCGTCTCCAGTTCTCCTGGCCGCGAACTCGGTCTCCCAAGAGCCTTAGACAGACGCCATCGTGCTGAATCCCTTTTCTAAAGGGATGGATGCAAAGGCCATTTTGAGCCTTGCACATGGTTTGGAGCGTGAGGCTGAGTGACTTAGCATGAATCCCTTTTTGAGGGGGATTCATGCAAAGAGAGTTTTTCGAGCTTCGCGTTTGGTTTGTATTGATCCCTTGGAAAAAGGGATTGAGGCAAATTTACCTGTGAGGGCTCCGGATTGAATCTACCGCGATCCCTTCTAAAAAGGGACTTGGGTCGATGAAGACCGCAGAACGGCTGATGAGACTTGTTTGGGTCCCTTTTGGAAAGGGATGGTCAAAAAGGGCGTTTGAAGGGCGCTGGAGGCCGATTGGAGCTTGGTTGTTGGGTTTTGCAGGGGTGTCCGGGCGGTCTGCGCGGCTGGTTTTTGTCTGAAACTCTTCCCCGACTTGCCATGAAGCACCAACTCTACTTCCCACCCCGCCGCGGCGAGCAAAACCTGTGGCTCGCCCACTTCCGGGAGCACCTCCCGGCCATCGCGACGCGCCTCGGAATCCCGGAGCCGGAGATCGCGGAGGCTTTGGCGGATATCCAATGGCTGTTGTGGGTGCGGCGGGACCTGCGCACGGCCCTCGACATGGGCGCTCAGGCCGCCGCAGCCTATGAGCGGACGCTTTGTGGGCCTCTGGGAGGCCCAAGCACCGCTCCGCCGCCGATCGTGCTGCCTTCTCCGCCGGACATCCCGCCGGTGCCGCCGGGAGCGCTGAAGCGGGTGTTCAAGCTGGTGCGCCGCATCAAGCTGCGGCCGGACTACACGGAGTCCCTGGGCAAACAATTGGGCATCGAGGACAATCACTACCGCGCCGATTCCCCGGTGCCCACCTTCCGCCTGCGGGTGGAGGTGGGCCGGGTGGTGGGGAAGTTCAGCCGCTACGGCTATTTCGGCGTTTGGGTGGAGACGCGGCGCGGCGGGGGCGACTGGGAGCCGCTGCAAGCCGGCCCTTTCAGCGGCTCGACCTTCATCGATGACCGCCCGCTGCTCGATCCCGCGCTGCCGGAGGTGCGCCAATATCGCCTGCGCTTCTGGGAAGACTCCCAGCCGGTAGGCGAGTGGACCGACATCGCCTCCGCGACCGTTTCGCCATAACCTGCCTCGCATAATGACGGACACCCACCACTCCAACACTCCAACACTCCATCTCTCCACCACGACATATCCGCTCGCCGACTTCGCAGGATTTCAGCTCACCTCCCATCGAAGGCATCTTCTTTGCAGCTACAAAGCCCCTTTCGACCATTCATACCCCTCAAGGCGTTAGGGATAAGCAGGTCGCGGAGCTCTCACCAGACGATATGGCCCCAGGACCAATAGCTGCCGTCACGATCAGCGCTCGTTGATCGGCACCACTTTCTGTCCGTAGGGCTTGCCGACGTATTCGCTCAGCGGGCGGAAGAGGCGGTTTTCACTCCACTGCTCGAGCACGTGGGCGGTCCAGCCGCTCATGCGGGCGATGGCAAAGATCGGCGTGAAGAGATCCGTCGGGATGTCGAGGCTGTAATAGACTGTGGCGGAGTAGAAATCGACGTTGGCGTTCAGGCTCTTCCGCTCGCGCATGATGGTGGCGATGCGCTCGGACATCTGGATCCATTTGGCCTCGCCGAGCTGCTCGGTGAGCTTGATGGCCATCTCGCGGAGGTGCGGGGCGCGGGGGTCGAGCACCTTGTAAACGCGGTGTCCGATGCCCATGATCTTCTTCTTCTGCGCGAGGGCGTCTTCGACCCAGGCATCCACCTTGTCGAGATCTCCGATTTCCTGCAGCATGTGGATCACGCCTTCGTTCGCACCACCGTGGAGCGGGCCCTTCAGGGCACCGATGGCGGCGGAGATGGCGGAGTACATGTCGCTCAGCGTGGAGGCGACGACGCGGGCGGTGAAGGTGGAGGCATTGAAGCCGTGCTCGGCATGCAGGATGTAGGCGATGTCGAGCGTGCGCTCAGCTTCCTTCGTGGGGACCTCGCCATTCATGAGGTAGAGGAAGTGGGCGGCCTCGGAGAGGTCCTTGCGCACCGGCGGGAGGTCGAGGCCCTGACGGGAGCGGTGGAAGTAGGCGGCGATAACACCGATCTGCGAGGTGAGGCGGATGGCGTTGGCGAGATTTTCGCTCACATCGATGTCAAAGCGCTTCTGGTCGTAGCAGCCGAGCATGGAGACGGCCGTGCGCATGATGTCGATGGGCTTGGCGGTCTTTGGCGCGGTCTTGAGGAACTCGATCACACCCTGCGGCAGCTCACGCTCGGCACGAAGGGCGGTGGTCAGCTTGTCCAGCTCCGCCTGGGTGGGCAGCTTGTTGTAGTAAAGCAGGTGCACCACCTCTTCGTAGGTCAGCTTGACGAGCTCATTGATGTCGTAGCCGCAGTAGAAAAGGACGCCTTCAGCTCCTTTCACCTCACCGAGGCGGGTTTCAGCGGCGACGATACCTTCAAGACCTTTGGAGACGACGGACATGGCGTGGAGCGGGTGAGTGGGGGTTGACGTGAATTGGAGAACTTTTGGGTTTAGCGTGGAGCAAACGGGGCACAAGAAAAACTCCGTTCACAGGCTATTTTTACGCCCTGCATGACGCTAACTGCGCAGACATTGTGCCATTCGTATCAAACACTGTCACACACGCACGCGATGGGGTGTGGCGGCGATCACTTCAGGGCCTTTCCGACGGCCTCGGGCCGGACGACGAGCAGCTTTCCGCCCAGCCACATCATGCCGAGCGTGCCGGCCACGAGCAGGCCGACCGCCAGCAGGGTCCAAAAACCCGGCACCAGCGGCTTTGCGAGTCGTCGTGAGCGTCGTCTAGCCATCGTGGTGGCAGCATAAACGGACTCCGAAGCGCCCACAAGCCGTCAACGCGGCACGGCCGAGGTTTTCACTTCGCCGGCCATCTCAAGAAGGGCGCTCATCATCTTCACGGAAGCCTGGGGCTCGAGATTGTTCGTGCCGGGCCAGGTCTCGTAACCACCCAGCTCAAAGTGCCGCGGGGTGGGCATGTAGCCGTAGTAGCCGTGTGCGAGCTCGACCATGAAGGATTTTTCAAAGGGGCTGCGCTTTTTGAACTCCATGCCCGTCTCCGCAAAGGTCTCGCAGGGCGTGGTGCCGATGCAGATCTCACCGATGCGCAGCAATTGCACGGGCGTCTTCGTCTCCGGGCTGGGCTTGGCGAGGCGCTGCACGCGACCGGCGTAGGCGAGAGGCAGATCGGCCTTGCCCTGAATGCGCGGGGTCTTCGCCTCGGTCTCTTTGGCCCAAGCGAGGAGTTCGTCGGGAATGCTGCGCCACTTCACGTCAAGTTCGCGATAGCGAACATCGAGCGGGGCGCTGTTTTCCCACTTCAGACCGGCAAGCGCTGCATCCACCTTCGCCGCCACGTCTTCGGCGACGTAGCGCATCTGCTCGTAGGGTTTCTTGCGCGGCTGCGGCGTGCGGAAGTTGATGTTGTTGGCATCGCCGCTGGTGCCGTTGGCCATGATGCCGACGAAGGGCGGATCATCGCTGCCGCCTTGCTGGAGCTTCTTCAAAGCCTCGCAGTAGTAGCCGTAGTAGTCGGCGGAGATGTGGCCCTCCCCTACCCCGCCGACGTAGTGCAGCGAGTAGGCAGAGTAGATCGAGATGAGGCGGCCGCCGGGTTCACGCAGAGCGATGAAGCTCACCGTGGGATCCGGCTCGCCGGCGGGCTCGATGAGCGCCGGGTTCCCTGCCCCGGGATTCATTTTCACCTTGTCGATCTTGCCGAAGGGATTCGGCGGCATGCTGCCTTCTTTGAGAAACCAGCGACGAATGTGAACATGCTCCGGCACATCCACCTTGCCAAAAGCAATCTCCGCAGGCCGCAGGAGGTTTACTGCACGGCGCACGCCGTCGGCGATGCGACGAGCGACGAATTGCTGGTAGTCGGTGAGCTCCAAATCAGAAAAATAGCCGCGCACTGGCCCGCCGAGGGCATTCACGGCGGAATGCGTGTGCGTGCCGGAGATGAGCACATTGGCCGCCGGGATCCCGGTTTCCTTCTCGATGAGCTCACGGGCCTTCACTGACACGCTGCGATGCAGGCCGAGCAAATCGCACACGACGAGGGCGAGCTTCGTTTTACCATCGTCGAGCACGAGGCAGCGGGCGTGAAGCTCGTCGTGGATATGCGTGCATGGGAACGGCAGGAAGCCACCGACGACCTCGCCGCCCAGTTCAGGTGTGATGTTGCTGGTGGCCGCACCCGCCTTGAGCGGAGCATCAGCGGCATGAAGGGCAAAGGCAGTGGCGAGCAGGAGTAAAAGCGTGCGCATGAAAGCATTACAGCCCTCGCAGGGCATTTTTGTCACGGCTTCCAATCCACCGGCAACTGCAGCGACCACACTTCGCTCGAGAGCGGTCTGGCGTGACCGCCGATCACCCAGAGCTTGTCTTGGAAAACGAGCACGGAATGCTCGTGACGAGCCTTCCAGCACGTTTTCGTATCGAGGCGCTGCCAGTCGCGACCGTTCGTGCTGTGCCAGACATCTCCAAAGTTGTCTTTCTCCTTCGACCAACCACCGATCACCCACATTCGGCCGCGATACACGGCGGCACTGAACCACAGGCGTGGAGCCCAAGCCGCACTTTCAGTCTCGCAGGTCCAGTTCACGCCATCCGTCGAAGACCACACGTCATTCCGTGCTTCATAGGTCGGCACGTAGTTCCCGCCGCCGAGGACATACATCTTGTCGTTCAAGGTCACGGCTTGATGGTAGGCACGCGGCGACCACGCGGCCTTCGCGGTGGCCTGCGTCCACGTTTGGCCATCGGCGGAAGACCACACATCGTTCTTCACGCTGGTGGCATCGCCAAAGTAGTAGTTCTCCGTGCCGCCGAGCATCCACAAGCGTCCCTGATGCTCGACGAGGCCTGCCGCGAGCCTTGGTGACCAACCCGCAGCCGATGGCACCTGCTTCCATGCGATGCCATCATTCGACGACCAGACCTCGTTGCTGGCCGAGTGACCGGGCAGACGCCCATTGAACCAGCCGCCCATCACCCAGGCCTTGTTTTGAAAGGTGATGCCCATGGCGAGGTCGCTGTGCTTCCAAGGTGCTTGTGATGTCGCAAGCTTCCACGTTTTGCCATCAGCGGAGGACCACACATCGCGTGGCGGAGCTTCGAAGGATTGAAACCATCCACCGCCGATCCAGAGCTGGTCATTCAAGACAAACTCCACCTGCGAATCACGGGCCTGCCATGGCGCGACGGCTTCCAACACCCAATCTGCGGCCCACAAAGGCGTGCAAAGGACCAGGAATGCCAGCAGCGCCTTCATCTGCCTTTCAGATCAATCGAGTCGTCGATGCACCGCTGCGCAATTCCTCGGGAATCTGGCCCACGAAGCGCGGCGTGAGCTCGATGGCCTCGAAGATTTGATCGATCTCCTGCTGCGAAAGGTCGCCTGGGCGATCGATCTCGAAATAGACCAGGTCGTGCCGTGCATCGACTTTGTAACGCACACGCGGAAAGTGATCCATTTGGTTGCGGAGCTGCATCATGGCGGACTCCTTGCGCAAGCCGGGGGCGTAAATTTCGACTTCGATCATGGTGGTGAGGTGGGTTGTATCGGATTGCCTCCGAGTCGCCAAGTAAAAACACCGGCCAAGGCCTCGCGTTCTGAAAATTCCACTCAGGCGACTGATTTCAGCCGCTTTTGCCTCTGAGGTAAGTTGTTTGTCATGTCACTTAAATGAGCATTGACCGCATCCGGCCATTCGTGGGATTCTGATGTTCTAATGATGGCTCGTGCTTTCCAGCCGCCATGCCGAGGTTTTCGGAACATGCTGTCCGCAGTGATTTGCGGGCTCGGGGTTTTCTTTCCCTATCAACAAGGAACAGCGCAGGTGGCGTGGAGTGGCAGTGGCGATGGCAGCACATGGAATGACACCGCGAACTGGGCCGGCGGCGTCCTGCCGGGCGGGACAAACGTCGCGCAGTTTGGCACCAGCGGCACCGCCACGCAGATCGGACTCACGTCCAACCAGTCGCTCGGTGGCATTCAGCTTGCCTCGGATTCGACAATTGGGCGAACGATTGGCAGCGCGGCAGCTTCGCCCATCACATTGTCTCTCACCGGCACGGTGCTGTTGGAGAACTTGAGCGCGACTCAGACACTCACCCTCGCCCCGACGGTGAACGGCGGCACGGGTGCGATGTCCGTCACACTCGGCGCAGGTTCGATTAATGCCGCAGTAGGCGGCATCGTGATCGGCGCGAACCTCAGCGGCACGGCTTTCACGAAGACTGGCACTGGCACCGTCACACTCACCGGCACAAACAGCTACACCGGCACGCTCACAATCAATGGCGGCAGCGTGCAGGTCGGCGATGGTGGCTCGACCGGCACAGCGGGGAATGCCAACATCGCCATCAACAGCGGCACGAGCCTGGTTTTCAATCGCAGCGGCACCTTGACCACCGGCGTCTCACTTTCCGGCAGCGGCACACTGGTGCAAAATGGCTCTGGCACGGTCGAACTGACCTCATCGAGCACCTTCAGCGGTCCGGTGAATGTCAATGCAGGCACGTTGAAGCTCAGTGGCAGTGGTGCCATCGGCAATGGCGGGATCGCCATCGTCTCCGGCGGCACCCTCGAGGTTGCCCGTGATTCGAGCACTTACACGATGAACAACGTGCTCAGCGGCTCCGGCAACCTCGTGAAGTCGGGCACAGGTGCTCTGCTGCTCGCGAATCCGAGCTCATTGACCGGCACCACCACAGTAAAAGGCGGCACGCTCATCGTCGGAGCCACCGGCGGCAGCCACAGCCTCATCGGCGGAGGCCCGATCGTGCTGGAGAATGCTGGCACCGTGCTCGCGCACTGGGCCATCGGTGGTTCTTACACCTTCGCGAATACCATCAGCGGACTCGGCACAGTGGTGATGGATTCCGGCTCCAATACCGCGACGCTTTCGGGTCCGAACACTTACACCGGGCCCACCACGATCAAGACGGGCATCCTCGCTGTTTCGAGCCTCGCGGATGGTGGCGGCACAAGCGGCATCGGAGCCTCCAGCAATGCCGCAACGAACCTCATCATCAATGGCGGCACGCTTCGTTACACCGGTGCCGCTGTGACCACCGACCGCCTTTTCAGCGTCGGCACGGCCAGCGGACTCATCGATGCCTCGGGCAGCGGCGCCGTGCAGTTTACCAATTCCGGCTCGATGGGCTTCAACAGCCAGACAGGTGCCCGCACGCTTGTTTTGACCGGCAGCAACACCGGCGACAACTCACTGGCCGCGGCCATCGGCGACAGCGGCGGTGCCACGACGATCTCGAAGCGCAGCACCGGCACATGGGTGCTCAGCAGCGCCTCCAGCACCTTCACAGGCGGCGTGAACCTCATCGAGGGCGGCACGCTCTCCGTCACCAAAGTGGCCAATGGTGGAGCACCGAGCAGCATCGGAGCCTCCAGCAATGCCGCGACGAGCCTCGCCATCTCGAACAACAGCACGCTGCGCTACACGGGCAGCGGCGACAGCACGGATCGTCTCTTCGGCATCGGTGCCACGGGGGGCAAAATCGATGCTTCAGGCACTGGAGCGTTGGTTTTCACCAACACCGGCTCCATCGGCAATGCCGGAGCGAACGTCGCCCGCACCTTCACGCTGCAAGGTAGCAGCACAGCGGACAACACACTTGCCGCCACGCTGGCTGACATGGGCGGCGCGAGCTCGCTGACGAAGGCTGGCACTGGCAAGTGGGTGCTCACCGGCAATCACACGCATAGCGGCGGCACGTCTGTGACTGGTGGCACGCTGCAAATCGGCGCAGGCGGCACCAGCGGCTCGCTTGGCACCTCTGGAATTGCTTTGAGCAGCGGCACCTCGCTCGTCGTGAACCGCTCCGATGCTATCAGCTTCACGCAGGCCATCAGCGGCAGCGGCAGCTTCACTCAAGCAGGCAGCGGCACGACGACCTTGGCGAACAACAACACCTTCACCGGCACCACCACCATCAGCAGCGGCGTGCTGCAACTCGGCACCGGCAGCACCACCGGCAGCGTCGCGAGCACCTCCATCGTCAATAACGGCACGCTCGTCCTCAACCGCAGTGACAACCTCACTTGGACCACGCCCATCAGCGGCAGCGGTGGCTTCACCAAAGATGCCTCCAACACCGTCACGCTGAATGCCACGCTGACTTACACCGGCCCCACGAGCATCACCGCGGGCAAATTGCAGCCCGCGAGCACGCTTTCACTGCCTTCATCGGATGTCACCATCGCTGCGGCAGGCACCTTGGCCGCGAATGGCAATGCGATGAGCCTCGCCAGCCTCAACGGTGCTGGCACGGTGGAGAACGGATCGGCCTCGGTTAGCAGCACAACCACACTGAATGGCACCGGCAGCTTCACCGGACTCGTGCAAAATGGCGGCGCAGCCTCGCTTTCCATGGTGAAGACCGGCAGCGGCACGCAGAGCCTCGACAATGCAAACACCTTCACCGGCACCGTTAGCATCACCGGGGGCACGTTGAGCACGAACAACCTCGCGAATGGCGGCAGCGCCAGCGGCCTCGGTGCCTCCAGCAGTGCGCCGACGAACCTTTCGCTCAATGGCGGTGCCTTGCGCTACACCGGCAGCACTGCAAGCACCGACCGCCGATTCGAACTCGGGCCGAATGGCGGCACGCTCGATGCCTCCGGCACGGGGGCGATCACATTCGCCGCCACGAACGACCTCAGCTTCACCGCAGCCGCAGGTGCCCGCACGCTCACACTCACCGGAACGAGCACCGCGGCGAACACGCTGGCTGCACGAGTCGTCGATGGCACCAGCGCCACCTCGCTCGTGAAGGATGGCAGCGGCACCTGGGCACTCACGAATTCGAACACCTACTCCGGCGGCACCTCATTGAATGCCGGCGTGCTCAGCATCAGCAGCTCCAACGCCATCGGCAGCGGCAGCGTCACCTTCGGCGGAGGCGTGTTGCAGACCACGCAGTCGATGTCCATCGGCAACAACCTCGTGGTGAACAATGCCAGCAACGGCGTCACCGTTTCCACCGGCGTGCTGACCATCAACGGTGCCATCAGCGGCTCCTTCCCCTTATATAAAGACGGACCCGGCACCCTCATCATCGCGGGTAGTTCCAACACCGTGCCCACCGTCGTGCAAAGCGGCACCGTGCAGGGCTCCGCGGCGAATGCGGGCTCCAGCATCGCGTTGAGCACGCCCGCCGCGGTGTTTGAGTTCAACCAAAGCACTGCCGGGACCTACGGCGGCATCATTTCCGGACAGGGCGGCATCAACCTGACCGGCAGCGGCGGCCTCACGCTCACGGCGGCAAACACCTTCGATGGCGAGACCCAGGTCAGCAGCGGCGTGCTCACCGTGGTGAGCGATTCCGCGCTCGGCTCCACCGCCGGTGGTGTTTCGGTGCAAAGCGGCGGCACGGTCGAGCTTCGCAATGGCGTCTCCGTGGGTGGCGAAACCATCCAGCTCAATGGCAGCGGAGCCAGCGGGCAGAGCGGTGCGCTCGTCAGCACCATCGGCACCAACACGTTCGGAGGCAGCGTCGTCGCCGCCACGGATGCGAGCATTGCCGCGCTGCCGGGCAGCACGTTGAATTTGGTCGGGGGGTTGGTGAAAAATGGCACCGTCGCCACGCTGACAGGCGGCGGTGCCATCACCATCAGCGGCGCAGGCATCAGCGGAGCCTCGCCAAACTCCGACTTGGTCGTCGATGGCAGCGGCACGGTCGTCACGCTGAACACAACCAACAGCTACAACGGCCCCACCTTCGTCCAAAACAGCGGCACGCTCGTCCTCGGCCTCAGCAACGCCCTGCCCACCACGCCGCGCACCGATTTGAGCCTCACCACCAGCGGCACCTTCAGGCCGACCTCCTTGACCGCGCTCGCCAGAATGTCGAGCTGCTGCTCGCCCTGCCTGGTCAATGCCGCCGAGTTGAAGTCGAACGTGAGCCCGTCCCCGGGGCCCGTGATCGACACCGTCGGAAGGCTGCCCTGAATCGTGGCGATCGCCGCCGGAATGTCCGGCAGCGGTCCGATCTGCCCCAGTTCCGGACTCGCCTGGGGAGTGCCGGTGCTGCGAAGCAACCCGACCAGCTGGTCCGCGTCCAGCGGCGGCTGGCCGGTCGCCTTCAGGTAGGAAAGCACCGCGGCGACCGAGCCCGCGACAACCGGCCCGGCCCCCGAGGTTCCGTCGAAGCTGCTGGTGTAGCGGATGTCCTTTTCGCCCGGACCCGGGCCCTGGAGGTCACCGTTACTGCCGGTCGTGACCAGGTTGTTGCCGTAGCCCTGGAGGTCGATCCGCGATCCGTGCGAGGTGAACCAGAGCGGGGCGTGAGTGACCGAGTCCCCGGCTCCGACCACGATCGCTTCGGAGTCCCGGTTCGCACGGTTGAAACGGCCGAGCATGGCGGGGGAGTCGAGGTCGTAGCCCCCGTTGCCCCCGGTTTCCACGACCACGATTCCGAGGTCGCCGAGCTGCCGGATCGCCGTTGGCCATCCCGGAGCCCGCGCGCGGGGCCTCCCTTCTGTATTGGTCGCTTTAATCCGGCGCTTGGTCGCAAAGTTGCGCCAGCTGGAAGACAATCCAGAAAAACCGCGACGCTTCATGAGTATTCACTTGGGCGGGTTTCTCCCCTGCCCGAATCCCACTCATGAAAACTCGCCATCGTCTCGGCCTTTGGACGGCGTTCTTCGCCTGTTGGTGCGGCCTCAGCACACTCGTATCCGGGCATCCGGTCACCGGCACCCTGCCGTTGCGACGGGTTCTGTCCGAACCGTCCATGGAAGACCGTCTGAAGCGAGGAACTCCGTCGACGACAATCGCCGAGGAGTTTGGTACGCCCGACCACGTGCTGCCGTCCGAGGTCTGGGTCTATTGGAACATGTCGTGCGCAGAT
>CALMTT010000120.1 GCA_937872615.1 uncultured Verrucomicrobiaceae bacterium
TGACGGAGCAGCCCGAGGGCGGCGCGCTGGAGCTGACCATCGGCGCCGCGCGCTACCTGTGTACGGAGGTCTTCCACGACGGCGACCGGCTGGTCCTGGTGGCCGCCGGGCCCTACGGTGACGCGGCAGGCGGCGCGGCGCGCTTCCTGTGCCGGCTGGCGGAGCAGCTCCTTTATGGCGCGCTGCAGCGCACGATGGCGGCGCGCATGCACCTGGCCAGCGTGCAGGACGCCTACTGCGACCTGCAGCTCAAGCACCAGCGGCTGACCCAGGCCCTGCAGCGCATGCAGGAGCTGGACCGCGTGAAGGCCAACTTCCTGGCGACGATCAGCCACGAGCTGCGCACGCCGCTCACGTCCGTGATCGGCTACTCGGAGATGCTGATGGAGGGCCTGGCGGGGCCGCTCAACGACCAGCAGCGCGAGTACCTGACGACGGTGCTGCAGAAGGGCGAGCAGCTGCTCGGGCTGATCACCGGCCTGCTCAGCATCTCGCGCATCGAGGCCGCGGGGGTGCGCCTCGCGCGGGCGCCGCTGGACCTGTCCGAGGTCCTGCGCGACGGCGGCCGCACGGTCGCGCCCCACGCGCGGCGCAAGAACCTGGAGCTGGCGCTCTCGCTGCCGGAGACCCCCTTGCGCATGGTCGGGGATCGGGACAAGCTGCGGCAGGTGATCCTGAACCTGGTCTCGAACGCCATCAAGTTCACCCCGGAGCGCGGCGCGGTGCGCGTCCACGGCGACGCCCTGGGCGACGGCGAGATCCGGCTCTGCGTCAGCGACACCGGCATCGGCATCCCCGACGACCTGCGCGAGCGCATCTTCGAGCCCTTCTTCCAGGTGGACAACACCAGCACCCGCGAGCACGAGGGCACGGGCCTGGGCCTGTCCATCGTCCGCAAGTTCGTCGACGCCCACGGCGGCCGCGTCTGGGTCGCCGAGACCGGCGCGCACGGCACGACCTTCATCGTCGCCCTCCCCCGCGAGGCGCCGGTCTCCCCTCCCCTGCCCTCTGCCCAGTCGCTGGCCCCCGGGCCGGGCAACAGCGGCCACAGCGCCCAGAGCGCGCGTCACAGCGCCCAGAGCGCGCGCAATAGCGCCCAGAGCCAGCCCGCGCCAGACCGCGACCGCGAGCGATTCGAGCGCGAGCACGCGAAGCACGACGACTGGCGCTGACGACCCCAAGGAGATGCCGATGAGACCGAACCTCGATCCCGCGCGCCCGGTGTGGCTCGTGCCCGGCGTGCGCTGGCAGGCACGCGCAGCCTCACTCGCTTATGCGGTGTTTCTTGCCTATCTCGACTACTTCCCGGCATATCCGGCCAGTTGGTATCTGCCTGCACCAGCATGGCTGGCACTGCTGGGTCTCGCTGGGCTGATTGAACGTGCGCTAACCCTCGGCAAGGCCTTCCAGCGAGCCGCATGGACCTTCTGTGCCCTGCTTCTCCTGCTCGGGCTATGGATGACCTTCCATTCCGCCCGCACCTTTGCCGTGCAGCAGCAGCGGGTGGAGATCGAGAACCGCAAACAGATCGGCTTGTGGCTCAAGGAGCACGCCGAGCCCGGCGACACGGTATTCATGGAGTGTCTCGGCTACATCGGTTACTACTCCGGCCTGCGCACGCATGACTGGCCTGGCCTCTCCTCCCCGCAGGTCGTGAAAGCAGCGAAGGCCAATGGCTACCAATGGGCTGCCACACTCGCAGAGATCAAGCCCTCCTGGGTTGTGCTGCGCCCGCAAGAGGTCGTCCTGCATCTTGGCGGCGATCTCAGCATCCCCGACTGCCGCTACCGCCTGGCGAAGGTCTTTGACGCCACCGGCCGCATCGAAAAGCTCGATCTCTACGGCAAAGGCCTGCTCTCTTTCGATAGTTGCTTCCTCGTCTTCCATCTCGAAAAGGAGGTCGCGCCATGAAGCCGGCCATCGTGCGTCCACTCGTGCCCACATGGCAGGTCACCGCGGCGGCGATAGTGCTCGCTGGATGCCTTTTTGCCTTCGTGAAGCGTCCGCTCGCCGAGACAAACGAGCCATCATTCCACTACGCCCGCCTCCACGCCGCCATGGGCGTCTCGCAGGCACGTCATGCGGAGCCTCAAAACGTCATCGCCGAGTTCGAAAAGGCTCTCGCGCTGGATCCTACCTATGCGGACGCTGCGAACCACCTCGCCAATTTTCACCTGCAGCAGCGCCGCATGCCGGAGGCCGAGGCCGCTTACCGCCGCACGCTCGATTTGCAGCCCGATCATGCCGATGCACGAAACAATCTCGGCCTTCTTCTCACGCTCTCCGGCCGTGCCGAGGAAGCGGTCAAAGAATACCAGCATGCCATTCGCAGCCGGCCCGGCTTTGCCGATGCCCGCAGCAACCTCGGTTACACCCTCATGAGCCTCGGCAAGCTCAACGATGCCGAAAGCGAGCTGCGTCTCGCCATCGAATCCGGTGCTGGCATCAACGCCCGCCACAACCTCGCCCTCTGCCTCATGGCCCAAGGACGCAAAAAAGACGCCCGAGACCAGTATGCCGAAAACCTGAAAACCGCACCCGACCACCTCGCCAGCCTCAACGACCTCGCCTGGCTCCTCGCCACCACTTCGGACGACGACTTGCGAAACGGCAAACAAGCCCTCGAACTCGCCCGCAAGGCCGATTCCCTCTCCGGAGGCCAGCACCCGCTCATCCACCATACACTCGCCGCCGCGCTCGCCGAGACTGGCCAGTTTGAAGAAGCCGCCATCGAAGCCCGCAAGGGCGCCGACCTCGCCACCGCCTCCGGCGATGCCAATCTAGCCGCCACGATTCAAAAACAGGCCGAGAGCTATGCTCGCCGTCAGCCGTGGCGGGAGTGAATCGCTCGCCACATTCGTCATTCCGCCCTTGCCGCGTCGCGCCTGCTCGCCACTCATCCCCGCGTGTCTGACCACCACGCGCCGCTGATAGACCGGGTGCGCTTGCGCTCCAACCAATGGCGCAAGCTCCGATCCATCGTCCTCAATCTCAGCACGCTGGATACCTTCTATGGCAAACGCTTCCGTGAAACCGGCGTCCGTGTCAGCGGCATGAACCGCCTCGAGGACTTCTCCAAGCTCGTCCCCTTCACCACCAAAGCCGAGATCCAGGCCGATCGCGACGCGCATCCGCCCTTTGGCACGAATTTGACCCGTGCCATCACGCAGTACACCCGCTTCTGCCAGACCAGCGGCACCTCCACCGGCAAGCCGATGGCCTGGATCGACACACCGGAGAGCTGGGAGGCCATGCTCGCCTGCTGGCGAAAGGTCTTCGAAGCCGCCGGCGTCGTCAAAGGACGCGACCGCATCTGCTTCGCGTTCTCGTTTGGTCCCTTCCTCGGCTTCTGGACGGCTTTCGAGGCTGCGTCAAAGGACTACATGGTCCTCCCGGCTGGTGGACTCTCCAGCCAGGCACGCCTCGAAATGATGGCCCGCTACGGCGCCACCGTGCTCTGCTGCACGCCCACCTATGCGCTGCGCCTCGGCGAGCTGATCGGTGAAGCCTCCGGCGTCGAGCGCATGAGCCTGCGCATTCAGAAAATCATCGTAGCAGGCGAAACCGGCGGCAGCGTGCCCGCCATACGCCAACGTCTCGAAAAGCTCTGGGATGCCCAGGTCTTCGATCACCATGGCATGACAGAGGTCGGTCCCGTCACTTTCGAATCTCCTGAGCTCCCCGGCCATCTCGTCGTCATCGAAGATGCCTACTTTGCCGAGGTCATCGATCCCGCCACCGGACTCGAAGTCGAGGACGGCCAGCATGGTGAACTCGTCCTCACCACGCTCGACCGCACCTCGTGCCCGCTGCTGCGCTACCGCACGGGCGACTACGTCAAAAAGAAGCTCCACCGCGGCCGCCTGGCTCTCGAAGGCGGCATCCTCAGCCGCATCGACGACATGCTCGTGCTCCGCGGCGTGAACATCTACCCCAGCGCCATCGACGCCGTCGTGAGCGAATTCCCCGAGATCGTCGAATACCTCGTCGAGCAGAAGAAGATCGATGACATGGACGAGATCGAGCTGCTCATCGAGACCGACGAAAACATCGCCAAATCCCTCCTCAAAAAACTCGAGTCCCGGTTGCGCGATACCTTCAGCCTCCGCATCCCCGTGCGTCTCGTCGATTCCGGCTCGCTTCCAAGGCACGAATTCAAAGCCAAGCGCTGGCGCTTTGTCGAAGCGGCATGATCGTGGTGGCAGCGGGCGTTGAATACAGCCCGCGTCTGTTTGCCTCCATCATTCCATTTCTCCATCACTCCGATGCTCCTCCAGCTCTCTCACGTCTCCAAATCCTACACCGACCCTGGCAGCGGCCAGAGTGTCCCTGTGCTCAAAGACATCACACTCGGCATCGAGGCCGGTGAATCCGTCGCCATCGTCGGCCCGTCTGGTTGTGGTAAGAGCACGCTGCTCAATCTGCTCGGCACGCTCGACACGCCGGACAGTGGCGAGATCACGCTCGATGGCGAATCGCTCACGAAATGCACCGCGGAGCATCTCGCCGCCGTTCGCAGCCGGAAGATCGGCTTCATCTTCCAGCTTCATCACCTCATGCCGCAGTGCAGCGTGCTCGAAAATGTGCTTCTGCCCACGCTTGCCCTCGCGCAACCGCCCGCGGATGCACGTCAACGAGCGGAGCAATTGCTCGCGCAGGTCGGTTTGCAGGAACGCATGGCTTGGAAGCCAGCTCAACTCTCCGGCGGCGAAAGGCAACGCGTGGCCGTCGTGCGTGCCCTCATCAATCAACCGCGCCTCATCCTCGCTGATGAGCCCACCGGAGCCCTCGACGAGAAAAACGCCGAAGCCCTCACCACGCTGCTCCTCGACCTTCAAAAGACCACCGGCACCACCTTGGTCATGGTGACGCATCATCCCGCGCAGGCCGCGAGAATGTCCCGCGTGCTCAAGATCCACGAAGGAAGCCTCGCATGAGCCGCCTCTCTCTCATCCTCACCTCCGCACGCCACTACTGGCGCGGTCATCTCGGCCTGCTGTTCGGTGCGTTTCTTGCCTCCGCCATCCTCAGCGGCTCCCTCTTCGTCGGCGACAGCGTCCGCGCCAGTCTGCGTCGCGTCGCAGCCTTCCGTCTTGGAAAAATCGAGTCCGGCGTGCTCGGTGGCGACCGCTGGTTCACGGAGAAACTCGCGCGCGAATCGAAAAGCGTGCCTTTCATCCTCGCCACCGGCTCGGCGAGTGCTGGAAATGGCAACGTCCGCGTCAACAACGCTCAATTAGTCGGCGTCGATGACAGCTTCTGGTCGCTCAGTCCCAGCGGCAAAAAGATCACGCTCGGCTCCAACGAGATCGCCATCAACAAACCCCTCGCCCGCAAGCTCAACGCCAAAACCGGCGACAGCATCCTCCTGCGCCTCGAACGCCCTAGCGCCATCTCACGCGATGCCCCGCTCTCCGGTTCCACGAATGAGCAGGTGACACTCCGACGCACCATCGCCGCCATTTTGCCTCCCGAAGAGTTCGGTGCCTTCCAGCTCATCGCTTCGCAGATCACGCCGGATACTGCCTTCGTGGCCTTGAGTGATCTTCAGAAGCAAATCGACATGGAAGAGCGGGTGAATGGAGTGCTCAGCGACCGTACACCGCCTCTCCGAGGCGGCCCATCCGAGCTTCCGCCTGGGACAGGCGGTGTACAGCCTCTCGATCCATCCAAACGCACTCTCGAAGACTTCGGCCTCAAACTCACGCGAGTCTCCGGCGGCCAAAAAGAATGGGAAGTCAGCACCAGCCGCGTCTTTCTCGATCCCATTCTCGCCGACAAGCTCCTCGCCACGCCAAAAGCCTACGGCGTGCTCACCTACCTCGTGAACGGCATCACCTCCGCCAAGGGCGGCACGCCTTACTCGATGATCACGGCGGCAGATCGCATGTCATCTTCTGGCATCACGATCACGCAATGGCTCGCGGACGATCACAACCTTCAAATCGGCGACGATCTCACGCTCAAATACTTCACCGTCGGCCTCGGGCGTGAATTGAAGCAGGAGGAAGCCACCTTCAAAGTCGCCAAGATCCTGCCGATGACTGATTCCGAGGTCACGAAGGCCTGGACGCCCGAATTCCCCGGCGTGTCCGACGTGGATAACTGCCGCGATTGGGAACCCGGCATCCCGATGGACATGAAAGCCATCCGCGACAAAGACGAAAAATATTGGGACGACTACAAAGGCACTCCCAAAGGCTTCATCAGCCTCGCCGATGGTCAAAAGCTCTGGAACAACCGTTTCGGTGCCCACACCGCCATTCGCTTTCCCGACTCCGGCCAGGACGAAACCGCTTTGAGGCAAGAAATCGTCTCCAAGCTCCAACTCAGCGACATCGGCCTCGTCGTGCGCGACTTCAAAGCCGATGCCACCGCCGCCGCGAAAGGCAGCGTGGACTTCGGCGGCCTCTTCATCGGCCTCAGCATGTTCCTCATCGCCGCCGCGCTCGTCTTCGCTGCCTTGCTCTTCCTCTTCACGCTCGAACGTCGCGCCTCGCAGATCGGCCTCCTGCTCGCCATCGGCTGGACGCCGAAGAACGTTCGCCGCGTGCTGCTGCTCGAAGCAGGCGTCATCGCCATCGTCGGTGTGCTTCTCGGCATCCTCGGCGGTCGCGTTTACACCCAACTCGCCCTCGACGGCCTCTCCGGAGCCTGGAGCGGCGCAGCGAAAGGCCTTCCCCTCATCTTCGATGCCAGCCCCGCCACGCAAGCCGGCTCCATCTTCGGCACGCTGCTCGTCGTGCTCCTCACGCTCTGGTGGGCCAGCCGAAAACTCTTCGCCACGCCTGCTCGCAACCTCATTGATGGCTCCATCACCTCTGAACTCTCACGTCTCGCCTCTCACTCTCTCCTTTCGGCCCATCTCACCCTTCTCATCGCCCTCGTCCTCATTCCCGCCGCGATGGCCTCCAGCGATCCGATGGCCGTCTCCGGGATGTTCTTCGGCTCCGGCATGCTGCTCATGATCGCCGGTCTGCTCTATCTTCGACGTTGGATGCGCAGCGACAGCACTTCGCTGGCGCAAACCCTCACCCAAATCGGCCTGCGCAATATCTCACGTCGCACCTCGCGCAGTCTCGCCGTCATCGGCATGATGGCTGGCGGCATCTTCCTCGTTGTCGCTGTGAACGCCTTTCGCATGGACGCCACCGACGCGGGCACCGGCCGCTTTGCTCTCATCGGCGAATCATCGCTGCCCGTTTACGAAGATCTGAACTCGAAAGCGGGTCGTGAGGCCTTTGCACTCGACGAAGAGCTTCTCGCCCAAACCACCGTGGTGCCCTTCCGTGTCCGTGAAGGTGATGACGCGAGCTGTTTGAACCTCAACCGCGCCCAAAAGCCTCAACTCGTCGCCGTGGACTTCGCGAAGCTGGCAGATCGTTTTGCCTTCGCTTCGGGTTCCTTGCCCCAACAGCCACTCGAAGCCCTCGCCGATCAAGCCACCGCCATGTGGGGCCTCGGCAAAGGCGTGGGCGATACCATCGAGTACACCGCCGCGGACGGCAGCACTTTCCAGGTGAAGCTCACCGGCCTGCTCGCAGGCTCGGTGCTTCAAGGCAAGGTCATCATCAACGAAGCCTCTTACCTCGCCAAATACCCCGACGCCGCCGGCTATCGCTTCTTCCTGATCGACACGACGAAGCCCGAAGAGGTCAGCGCCCATCTCACGCGACAGCTGGAGCAGCGCGGCCTCGCTCTCGAACCCGCGAAGCAACGCCTCGAAGCCTTCCTCGCCGTGCAAAACACCTACATCGGCATCTTCACCATCCTCGGCGGTCTCGGCGTGCTGCTCGGGACCGCCGGTCTCGGCGTGCTCGTGGCGCGGCATGTGCTCGAGCGAAAAGGCGAGCTCGGCCTCATGCAGGCCCTCGGCTTCCGCTCCGGTGCCCTGCGCACCATGATCCTCGGCGAGCATGCCGCACTGCTCGTGCTCGGCGTGCTGCTCGGCAGCCTCACCGCCGCGCTCGCTGTCTTCCCTGCCCTGAAACAAGGCGGTGGCGATCTCCCGCTCACCTTCCTCGGCTCCCTCATCGGAGGCATTTTGCTCCTCGGCCTGCTCATCTGCTTCATCGCCACGGTTTCCGCTGTGCGCGGTCGCCTGATCGAGTCTATCCGACGTGAGTAGCCGGTCGTTAACACCTTCTTAACGCGCCTCCGACAGCCCTTCACTGGCACCCCGACGCTCTGCCACGGAGCCTGCGGGCGTCATGAAAGACAACGACTCGCACGGCCTCCACAAGCTCTCCACCACCACGCTCGTCATTGCGGCGCTCGGCGTGGTGTTTGGGGACATCGGCACCTCGCCGATCTACACGCTGAAGGAGTGCTTCAGCCCGCACAGCCCGCATCACATCGCCACCACGCATGAGCACATCCTCGGCGTCGTCTCGCTGGTGCTGTGGTCGCTGATTTTGCTCATCTGCGTCAAATACCTCGTCTTCATCCTGCGGGCGGACAACAAAGGTGAGGGCGGCGTGCTGTCGCTGATGGCTCTTGCCACGCATCGCATGGGTGAAACCATGAAGCGCCGCGCTCTCGCGGTGCTGCTGGGCTTGTTCGGTGCCGCGTTGCTGTTTGGCGATGGCATCATCACGCCCGCGATCTCCGTTTTGAGCGCGGTGGAAGGTCTCAAAGACGGCGGATTGCTCGGCGCGGCTCCGACGGATGCCTTGGCGGCTGAAGCATGGAACCAGCAGATGCAGTGGCTCATCATGGGCATCACGATCGTCATCCTCATCGTGCTGTTTTCGGTGCAGTTTCTCGGCACCGCCAAAGTGGGCCGCTTTTTCGGCCCGATCACCGGTTTGTGGTTCGTGAGCCTCGGTGCGCTCGGTGTGTCGCAACTGCTGCGCGGGCCGGAAATCCTCGCCGCGTTCAATCCCTGGCATGGATGGCACTTTTTGACCACCGGCGGCCACGCGGCCTTCGTGATCCTCGGCAGCGTCTTCCTCGCGGTAACCGGTGGCGAGGCCTTGTATGCCGACATGGGCCACTTCGGTGCCGGACCGATCCGTCGCGGCTGGTTCATGCTCGTTTTGCCAGCTCTCGCGCTCAATTACCTCGGCCAGGGCGCTCTGTTGATGAAGCAGCCCGAGCTCGCTCACGCGCCGTTTTTCCAAATGGCTCCAAGTTGGGCCACGCTGCCGCTCGTGCTGCTTGCCACCGCCGCCACTGTCATCGCGTCGCAGGCGCTCATCACCGGCACCTACTCGCTCACGCTCAGCGCCGTGCAGCTCGGCTACCTGCCGCGCATCAACATCCGCCACACCTCCGAGCATGCCCGCGGCCAGATCTACATCCCGATGGTGAACTGGGCGCTCATGCTCGCCTGCCTCGCGCTCGTTTTTGCCTTCCGCACCTCGTCAAATCTCGCCGCCGCGTATGGCGTGGCCGTCACGATGACCATGCTCATCACCACGATCCTCTTCTACTTTGCCGCGCGGCATCTGTGGAATTGGAGCGTGCTCAAAACGCTGCCGCTGTGCCTCGTGTTCGGTTTGATCGAACTCGCCTTCCTCAGCGCCAACCTCGTGAAATTCTTCGATGGCGGCTGGTTCCCGCTCGCCGTCGGCGCGGCTCTTTTCATCCTCATGACCACCTGGGCCACCGGCCGCAAGCTCGTGCGTGCCTCCATGGATCGCAGCGCCCTCTCGCAGGAGCTGCTCATCGAAAGCCTCGCCTCCGGCAAAGTCGTGAAAGTGCCTGGCACGGCCATTTTCATGACCAGCACGCACGGCCGCACACCCGTGGCACTGCTGCACAGCCTCAAACACTACCAGGCCATCCATCAACGCGTCATCTTCATGACCCTCAAAACCGAGGACGAGCCCTGGGTGCCGCCAAGCCGCCGAGTCGAGGTCGAAAAGCTCGGCGAAAACTTCTGGCGCATCACCGGCCGCTCCGGCTTCATGCAAACGCCTAACGTCCCGCGCCTGCTGCGCCAGTGCTCGAACCACGACCTCGAAGTCGATCCTGAAAAGTCCACCTTCTTCCTCGGCCGCGAAATCATCATCCCCAGCGCCCGTCCCGGCATGGCCCGCTGGCGCGAGCACCTCTTCTCCCTCGCCAGCAAACTCGCCCAGCAACCCGCGACGTATTTCCAAATCCCCGTTGGCCGCGTGATCGAGCTTGGGCAGCAGGTGGAGATCTGATGAATAGTGGTCCGCACAGTCTCTGTGCGGCTCAGAGTCATCCAAGCTTCATTCCGCACAGAGACTGTGCGGACCACTCTCCAGTGGCAACGACACGCCCACGCGACAAAGGCCTTTAACGCTTTTTTGACGCCTCATGGCCTGCCATTAACTCACGCTGGGCAGATTCATCGGGAAGAGTGCGGTTGTCATGAATGACCTCCTCTACCTCGGCATCACCGTCGCCTTCTTTGTCATCAGCGGGCTTTACGCCAAAGGCTGCGAAACCCTCTAACCCACCCGCACGCCATGGAAACCATCCTCGTCGGGCTCATCGCCCTTGCCCTGCTCGCCTACCTGACGGTGGCGATGCTGCGTCCTGAAAAATTCTGATCCCACTGCCATGCAAATCAACGACTGGACTCAATTCGCCCTCTACCTGGGCCTTCTCACGCTCATCACGAAGCCGATGGGCCTCTACCTCATGCAGGTGCTCGACACCAACGGCCGCACCTGGCTCGATCCGGTGCTCAAACCGCTCGAACGCATCACCTACAAGCTCCTCGGCGTCGATCCGCAGCGTGAGCAAGGATGGAAGCAATACACCTTCGCCATGCTGGCCTTCAGCCTGGTGGGTGTCGTCTTCACCTATGCGATCCTGCGCTTGCAGCATCTGCTGCCGTGGAATCCGCAGGACTTGCCTGGCCTGAGCCATCACCTGGCCTTCAACACCGCGGTGAGCTTCACGACCAACACCAACTGGCAGAGCTATGGCGGTGAAGCGACGATGTCCTACTTCTCACAGATGGTCGGACTGACGTTTCACAACTTCGTATCCGCCGCCGTGGGCATCGGCATCGCTGCGGCGCTGGTGCGCGGCATCGCCCGCAGCTCGGCGAAGACGCTGGGCAACTTCTGGACCGATCTGGTGCGCGTTACCTACTACCTGCTGCTGCCAATCTGCGCTGTGTTTGCGCTCTTCCTCGTGTCGCAGGGCATGATCCAGAACTTCGATCCCTACACGAAGGCGAAAACACTCGAAGGCGCGGAGCAGGTCATCGCGCAGGGCCCTATGGCCTCGCAGGTCGCCATCAAGATGCTCGGCACGAATGGCGGCGGCTTTGTGAATGCGAACGCCGCGCATCCCTTCGAAAACCCGACGCCGCTGTCGAACTTCATCCAGATGCTCTCCATTTTCAGCATCGGCAGCGGTTTGACCTATTACCTCGGCCGCATGGTGAAGAACCAGGCGCATGGCTGGGCCGTCTGGGCCGCGATGATGGCACTCTTCGTCGGCGGCGTGCTTGTCTGTGCTCACTTTGAAGCTGCGGGCAATCCGGTTCATCAGCAGCTCGGCATCGCCGCTGCCGATGGCAACATGGAGGGCAAGGAGGTGCGCTTTGGCGTCTTCAATTCGTCCCTCTTCGCCACCATCACCACCGCCGCGTCATGCGGCGCGGTGAACTCGATGCACGACTCCTTCACGCCCATTGGCGGCCTCGTGCCGTTGTTCATGATCGAACTGGGCGAGGTCGTCATCGGTGGTGTCGGCGCGGGTTTGTATGGCATGCTGGTGTTTGTCATTCTCGCCGTCTTCATCGCGGGACTCATGGTGGGCCGCACGCCGGAGTATCTGGGCAAAAAGATCCAGGCCAAGGAGGTCAAATTAGCGATGCTCACGCTGCTGATCCTCACGCTGAGCATCCTCGGCTTCACGGCCTGGGCTTGCGTGAGCGATTGGGGTGTCGCCGGGCTCAACAACAGCGGCCCGCATGGCTTCAGCGAGATGCTTTACGCCTACAGCTCCGCCACCGGCAACAACGGCAGCGCTTTCGCGGGCCTCACCGCGAACACGCCTTGGTATAACACCACGCTCGGTCTCGCTATGCTCATGGGACGCTTCCTCATGATCGTGCCCATCATGGCTATCGCCGGCTCGCTGGCGGGCAAACAAGCCGTGCCGCCGAGTGCTGGCACCTTCCCGGTGAATGGCGCCACCTTCACGCTTCTGCTCATCGGCACCGTGCTGCTCATCGGGGCGCTCAATTTCCTCCCCGCCCTCGCCCTCGGCCCCATCGTCGAGCACTTCCTGTAAAGTGGTCCGCACAGTCCTCTGTGCGGCACGAACGTCCCCTCACTCAGAACCGCACAGAGGACTGTGCGGACCACTCTTTGATCATCACCCTTCGCG
>CALMTT010000121.1 GCA_937872615.1 uncultured Verrucomicrobiaceae bacterium
CGGGAGAGATTATCAGCCTGCAATTGCACGATGCGTGAGGTGCTCGTGCCACCGCTGGTGTCCACCTGGATGCGGTTGTCACCAAAACCGAGGGTGATGAGCCCCACGTTCTCATTGCGTGTGGCGTCCTGATTGCTGCTAAGCCAGAGGCCACGTGTGCCGGCCGTGCTGTGCAGGGTGATGCCAGCAGAGTTGCCCACACGATCGATGGTCCCGACGTTGGTGTCCTGGTCGAGGTTCAGCTCCGCGCTGATCAGCGTGAAGGAGCTGGCATTGTCCAGCTTTCCAAAGCGGTTCTGCAATTGCAGACGGCCGCCGTTCACGATCACCGCGCCAGTGAGACTGGAGTCGCCTTCCAGAACGAGGGCGTCATCACCGCTTTTGACGAGCGTTCCGGCACCACTGATGTCACCACCAAAGACCAGCCCCTCCAGCAGCGTGGTGTCGCCGTCGGTTTGCTGGATCGTGAGCGTGGCCCCGGCGCCGATGATGAGCCTGCCGCGGCTGTCGAGGCCGCCTTCGAGCCGGCCGATGGTCTCGGTGTGCCCGGCGGTGAGCTCCAGTGCCGCGGTGTCATCCGCCATGATGTTCACGGGGGCCGTGTCACTCAGGGCACTGCCACCGGCGAGACGGAGCACGCCTTCATTCACAAACACCGCGCCGAGGACGTTTCCAGCACCGGAGAGCACCAGTTCCCCATTACCGGACTTGCTCAAGGCCGCGGCAATCACCCGCGAGCTGATCTCCAGGATGCCCAGCGCATCCGCGTTGTGCTGGTGCACGACCAGGCCACCGCTGTCAGGCACGAGCAGCGTCCCGCCGGTGATCGAAGAACCATTCGCGCCCACATTGCCGGTCACCATGAGACCTCCGGAACTCAGCACGAGCGTTTTGGCCACCTGCACGGTGGAGGACACTGCTGCATCAAAGGTGAGGCTGTTGAGGATGTTGCAATCCGTGATGGATCCCGTGTAGGCCGAGAAGTTGATCACGTCATCACCGGCACGCCAGGTTGTGACATCTTCCTTGGCCACCGTGGGCACAGCCGTGATCACACCGCCGGTGATCGCGGCAAACTGGTTCCGGTTCACCGTGGCCCAGGCACCGAGGAAGGCGGTGTCCGGCGTGGTGGTCGTGACACTGCCGGAGGTGGGTAGATCGAGATTCAGCGTGCCATTCACACGGCTGAGGGCACCCGCGGCGAGGTTCAGTGCCGCGCCGTTCGAGTTCAGATCGATCATCGCAGCACCACGGCGGGCGGAGATGTCGCCCACGGTCTCCGTCTGCTCGTTCGTGGCATGGCCGTTCATCGTGATGAGAGGGTTTTCGTCCCGTGATGTGGTTCCTCCGAGGTTCAGCGTGCTGCTGGAGAGGCGCTGCTCGCCCGTGCCGGCGTTCGTGGTGTAGTCGAGAATGATCCCGCCGCTGATGGTGGTGGTGCCGGAGTAGCTGTTGTTCCCGCTGAGTGTGATGACACCCTGCGTCGTCTTCGTGAGGGTGGAGCTGCCTCCCAGATTCGCGGCGATGGTGCCGTGCCGCAGCGTGTAATCGGCGGAACCGGACAACAGGTTCGAGCGCGAGCCGCCGGTGTTCAGGATCATGCCGCCGATCGGGACGCCGGCGTTGTTCACCACACCCAGCGTGAGGTTGTCGAAGCCATTGCCGTCAAAACCCTGCACATCGAGGATGGCGTCCGCCACGGTCTTGGTGGCATCATCCTCGATCAAGAGATCGTCCATGCCCGCGGTGCCCGCCGCATCCACGAGAGCGCCATTGGCACCCAGCAGCACGCTGGAGCCGCCACGGATGAAGATGTCGTCACCACCGAAGGCGGCAGCCACATTCAGGCGCACCACGGCCAGCAAGGCATCCGCGTCATTGCCCACGACCAGATCGTCACCAAAGGTCCGGAACAGCGAACCGCCGCCCTCCACAATGATCGTGCCGTCATTGGCGGCGATGTCATCGCCCGCGTTGAAGGCGTTCGTGATCGTGAGCACGCCCGTGCCGTTCATGCTGAAGTCGCGTGAGCTCGCATCGGCAGTGGCATTGCCGATGGAGACGGGCCCCGCGAACAGGACATCTCCCGCGCCTGCCACAACATACCCGACGTTTGTGGCGTGAACGGAGGTCAAAGCGCCGCTGATGACCAAATCCGTCACGGCATTCGCCGAGTCTCCCACGGTGATGGTCCGCGCGGCAGCGCCGGCATCGAGACTGGCGGAAATAAGGCCTCCGAGCGGATCATTGGTGGCGTCAAAGGTCACACCACCTCCTAAAGTCACCAAACCGGGACTTCCCGAGCTGTCGATGAACTGCGGCTGGGCCGTCGAGCCGGCACCAGCCAGCGTCAGCGTGCCCGTGAGCGAGATGCTCTTGCCATTCACATCGATTGAAGCCGTCGAAGCATCCTCGGCGATCACAGAAACCGCACCGGTGGCCGCAAACACCGCGCTGGAGCCAAGTTGCAGCGTGCCGTTCCGCACCTCTGTGGTCCCCGCATAGGTCAGCGTGGTGCCATCGAGCACCAAGGTGCCGGCGCCAGCCTTCACCAGCGCCAGTTGGTTCTCATTCACTCCAGCACCACCGAGGGCCCCAGAATAGGTCCCGGAGGCCGTTTGCGTGATCGAGAGCGTGGAGAGCACCGCGTTTCCACCGACGATGGCACTGCCCGATGCCGCGCCGCTGATCAAATCGCCGATCATCGTGTCCGCGGAGGCTGTGACGGTGCCGAGTTGCAAAACTGCAGTGGAGGCCGCACCGCCCAAAGTGAGCGCGGTGGAGGCCGGCAGGCGATTGGTGCCCTCCAGCACGAGACGTCCCGCGAGCACCGTGGTGGCACCCGAATAAGTGCTGCTGGCTCCATCGAGCACAAAGGTGCCTGCCGCGGTGCCGCTGCCATTCAGCGTCAGCGGCCCCGTGCCGCTGATGCCACCAGAGAGCTGCAAAACGCCCGCCGCATCCTCCACATTCCACGTCTGCGCCGCACCGAGCACCAACGCGGGCGCGAAGGAGATCGTTCCTGCATTACCGGCGGCCATGGTGAAGCCCACACCGCCCGTGCCAGCGAGTGTGAGCATGTTTCCAGCCGCCACGGACACGACATTGCCCACGCTGCCGGCCTCGAAGGTGACCTGCTTCACCACCATGTCCGCGCCCAGCGTGGTGGCGAAGTTTGACGCCCCGGTGGCGCTGAAGTGAACGTGTGAACCGGCATCCGGCGGCACACCGGCATCCGTGGTGCCGGCGCTGCTTGTGGCCCAGTTCGTGTTCCCGCCGATGGCGGAGGCATTCCACACACCGGTGCCGGTGCCGCCGAGATCCCCCAGCCACCACACGTCCGGCGGAGCGGCCTGCGCAGTCACGGTGAGCAGGAGCTGATCGGGATCACTGCTCACACTCTCACGCACCACATCATACACAAAGCTGCCGCCGTTGAAGATCGTGCCGAGCACGAAATTCCCGCTGCCAAGGAACGCGCCATCCGCGGCGCTGTTGATGAGCACATACTGCGACAGCGTGGGTGCCGCGCCCACATAGATGTCCGTCGTGGTGATGCCGCTGCGCGTCAGCGTCTGCCCGGCGATCAG
>CALMTT010000122.1 GCA_937872615.1 uncultured Verrucomicrobiaceae bacterium
GACGGTATGAAGCCAGTGATCCGCGCGATCCGCGAAGGCCTGCCGTTCTACTTTCTGCCCGACATGGATTTCGGCCCGCGTGACTCCATCTTCGTGCCGTTCTTCGGCGTCGCGACGGCGACTGTTCACGCACTGCCGCGGCTCGCGCGCATGACTGGCGCTGCGGTCATCCCGGCCGTGACGCGGCAACTGGAGCACGGTTACGAAGTCGAGCTGTACCCGGCGTGGGAGACCCTGCCGTTCGAACGGGTCAGCCCCAGCGTGGAGACGATGGGCCGCCGCCTCGAGGTGCTGTGGCGGCTGCGCACTCCTGACCAGGTCCCCGCGGTGGTGGTCACCGGCGTGCGCGCCCTGCTGCAACGACTCGGGCCGCAGGCCACCACGACCAAGCCGGTCGAGATCCACCGCAGTGACGTCCGCGACGCCGACGAGCTGATGCGCACGTTGGTCGGTTTCGGCTACCGCCGCGAGGAGCTGGTGGAGCACCGCGGCGAGGTGGCCCAGCGCGGCGCGATCATCGACGTGTTCCCCTCCGACCAGCAGAGCCAGGTGCGCACGATGCTCGCCGCCTCGCTGCGCGGTGTGGTGGCCCAGCTCCTCATGAAGCGTCACGACGGCGGCGGCCGCTGCGCCGTGAACGAGATCATGATTTCCAATGCCGCCGTGGGTGCCATCATCCGTGAAGGTGCCACGCAGAAGCTTTACGACGTCATCATTGGCGGCAAGGCGCAAGGCATGCAGTTCATGGACGACGCCATCTGGCAGAAGCTCCGCGATGGCTATGTGAGCCCGATGGAGGCCTACATGAAGGCCATCGACAAGCAGCGCTTCAAAAACTTCCTCCCGCCCGAGGAAGCCGAGATTGCCAACGCTGGCGGTGGCGAGGCCAACAAGTAAGCGCAGCATCCATTTCACCACGCGAGGCGGGCCATCGAGGCCCGCCTTGTTTGTTTCAGCGCAGTGTTCGCGGCACAAACACGGCCTGCATGCCTGCGGCTTCCGCGGCTTTGAGCCCGCTGTTGCCATCTTCGAGCACGAGGCAGTCGCTCGGGGCGATGCCCATGCGCTCTGCAGCCAGCAGGAACATGTCTGGAGCCGGTTTGCCATGCCGCACGTCCTTCGGCGTGATGATGATCTCGAACAGGTCGAGCAGCCCGGTGGCCTTCAAGCAGCCCCGCACCGTGTCTTCCGCGCTGCCGGAGGCCACGGCGATGGGGAAACGTTCAGCCACCGACCTGGCGAAATCCGCCACGGGGCGCACGGGCTGCACTTCCGGGATGCGACGATGAAAAAGAACGGCTTTCGCCTCATCGACCGCCACCGGATCGATGTTTGTGCCGTGCAGATCATTGAGGATGCGCACCACGTCCTGTTCCTTCACACCGGCGTGACCGTAGAAAAACTCCTCCGTGAACTCAAACTCGGCACCATGCGCCTTCAAGGCCTCGCACCACACGATGTAATGCAGCGGCATCGAATCGACCAAGGTGCCGTCGCAGTCGAAAATGAAGGCTTTGAAGGGATGATCGGGAATTTGCAGGGACATGAGAAAAAGGGGGCAGAGTCTGCAAAGGAGCATCGAAGGCCTTCCGCGCATCCCGAATCATGATTCACGGGCAAAAAGAAAGCGGCGGGATCGCTCCCGCCGCTTGTAAAGGCCAGTGAAGGTTACTTTTTGAAGATGATCGGGATGATGAGGATGGCGAGGATGTTCACCACCTTGATCATCGGGTTTACGGCCGGGCCGGCGGTGTCTTTGTAAGGATCGCCGACGGTGTCGCCGGTCACAGCGGCCTGGTGGGCGAAGCTGTGCTTGCCGCCATGGTTGCCTTCCTCGATGTATTTCTTCGCGTTGTCCCAAGCACCACCGGCGCTGGTCATGGCGATGCCGACGAAGAGACCGGTGACGATGGTGCCGATGAGCACACCGCCGAGGGCCTGCATGCCGACGAAGGCCATGCCGATGACAAAGATGAGCGGCAGCAGGGCCGGGAGGATCATCTGCTTCAAAGCGGCGCTGGTGACGATGCCCACGCACTGGGCGTAATCGGGGATTTCGGTGCCGTTGAGGATGCCGGGCTTCGCGGCGATCTGTCGGCGCACTTCGAGCACGACGGCTCCAGCGGCGCTGCCGACGGCGCTCATGCAGTAGGCGGTGAAGATGAAGGGCAGCAGGCCGCCGATGAACATGCCGATGACGACTTCATGGTTCATGAGGTCAAAGGTCACGGTGTGGCCGACGAAGGCCTCGAGGTCCTTCACGTAGCTGCCGAAGAGCACCATGGCGGCGAGGCCGGCGCTGGCGATGGCGTAGCCTTTGGTGACAGCCTTCATGGTGTTGCCCACGGCGTCGAGTTCGTCGGTGATGGCACGGACTTCCTCGGGCAGGCCGCTCATGACGGCGATGCCGCCTGCGTTGTCGGTGATCGGACCGAAGGCATCGAGGGAGATGATGATGCCAGAGAGCGAAAGCATGGAGACGACGGCGATGGCGATGCCGTAGAGGCCGGCGAGATCAAAGCAGCACCAGATGGAGGCGGCGATGGCGAGCACGGGAAGCAGCGTGGCGTGGTGACCAATGCTGATGCCGGCGATGATGTTCGTGGCGTGGCCGGTTTCGGAGGCCTTGGCAATGTCACGCACGGGCTTGTGGTGCGTGCTGGTGTAGTAGTTGGTGATCCAGACGACGAGCAGCGTCATCACGAGTCCGACGAGGGCGCATTGGAAAAGGGCGCTGCTGGCGATGCTGGCTCCATTCAGCGAGACGGTGGCACCAAAGATGGCCTGCGTGGCCCACCAGAACAAACCGGCGCTGATCAGGCCGGAGACGGCCACGCCGCAGACGAGAGCGGTCGTTGGAGTCTGCTTCACGAAATTCACCCAGCCGATGCCGATGATGGAGGAGATGATCGAGAGGCCGCAGAGCACGAAGGGATAAATGACGGCCGCATTGGCGGATTCCGCACCAGCGGTGAGAGCACCGACGAGCACGCCACCGATCAAGGACACCGCGTAGGTCTCAAACACGTCCGCGGCCATGCCGGCGCAGTCACCCACGTTGTCGCCCACGTTGTCGGCGATGGTGGCGGGGTTGCGAGGATCGTCCTCGTTGAGGTTTTGCTCGATTTTACCGACGAGATCGGCTCCCACGTCAGCGGCCTTCGTGTAAATGCCGCCACCGAGACGGGCGAAGACGGAGATGAGCGAACTGCCGAGAGCTAGGCCGATCAGCGAGTCGATGGCGTGCTTGCCTTCCGGGTGCATGCCTTTGACGACCATGTAGAAAACGCCGACGGAGAGCAGGCCGAGCGCCACGACGAGCAAACCGGTGACCGCGCCGCCGTTGAAGGCCACTTTGAGTGCCCCGTGGCTGCTCACTGACGCTGCCTGGGCGGTGCGGACGTTCGCGCGCACGGCGATCATCATGCCGATGTAGCCCGCGGCGAGGGAGCAGACCGCGCCGACGATGAAGCCGACGGCCGTGGCGGCATCACGCAGATACCAGATGGCCGCGAGGATGACGAGGGCGATGGGCACGATGGCCATGATCTGGCGGTTCAGGTAGGCTTTGGCACCGGCCTGCACGGCCCCGCCGATCTCCTGCATTTTCGCATTGCCCGGAGAGGAGGCCAGAATCTGGCGGATGAGGATCAGAGCCACAACGAGACCCACCGCGGCGAGGGCGATGGAGATGTTGAGTCCATTTTGGAGCAGGAAGGCAAGAGGCATTGTCAGGGTGCGAGGTGTCGGTGGTTGGGTGCCCAGAGCGGGTAAAGCCGCGTAGTTTAGCGGGAGCCAATTTCTAGGCAAGGCTTTTGCTGCGTCCGGGGCCGCAAACATACGGGGAAGCGCCGGAATGTTTGCAGAGGAGCGAGGAAAAGCCGGTTGCTTTCAGCCCGGCTGACGGCACTCTCCGCGCCGTCTGATGAACCTCAAACCTGCCAGCCGAATTGCTGTATGCGCCGCCGTAAAGGCCGCGCGTGCCATTTGGCATGCCTAATCCCTTGGTTTGAGGAACCTCCGCTGACGCCATCATCCCCCCGCGATCCGATCAGACATGACGCCCGAAGGCAGCCCTCGAACCGCTGCCACCATGAGCGCCCCCAAACCTGCCCTCCTCCACCAGCCGCGCCTCGGCGCGTTCTGGATGACCGTGTCCCTCGTCTGCTTCACCGGAAACGCCCTCCTTTTGAAGGTGCTTGCCTCCGTGCGTCATGCAGATCCGTGGCTGGCGCTGGTATTTCGGGCCTTCATCGGGCTGGTCTTCACGTGGGTTGTCTTTGCGCCGAAAGGCACGCTGCGCCTGAAGCGCAGTTTTCAGAGCTGGCTGCTCGCCTCGCGTGGCGTGCTGGGAGCGTTTGGCACCATCGCCTACTATCTCACCATTGGCCCACTTGGCGCCGGCAAGGCCACGCTCATCGGAAACACCTGGTGCGTGTTCGCCGCAATCATGGCGGCCTTCGTTTTGCATGAAAAACTGGGCTTCGTGAAGGTGCTCGGCATCTCGCTGG
>CALMTT010000123.1 GCA_937872615.1 uncultured Verrucomicrobiaceae bacterium
TGGGCATCGCCCAGATTCGATCGGGTGAACAGGGCAGTGGGGTGGAATCGCTGGAGCGCAGTTTGCGTGCCAAGCCAGACGATCCAGATCTGCAGCGCGCATTGGCCTCCGCCTACTTAGCCACCGGTCAACGCCCCAAGGCACTTGCGTTCCTGCAACAACAGCAGGCGCAATTTGACAACACGCGCAGAGCAACGAGACAGCCTGTCGCGCGGAGAGCTTGAACAGACATGACACCTAAAAAACCACGCCCAACAATTGCGCAAATCACGAACGCGCTCACGGTAAGCAAAGGCGATCACGCGCAGGCCGCGCGCCCGCACCTCAATCCACCGTCTCGACAGCAACCGTGTGACTGCTCGTGTTGTTGTTCGGTGTCTCATCCGTCGTTGGTGTCGAGATCCGGGCCTGGTTGGTCGCGTTCAGCGTGTCCTGGGCCTGGTCAAACCGGCTTTGCATCTGCACAGTGATGCTGCCCGACGCGCCAGGGTTCAGATCGCCAATGTTCCAGGTCAGCACGCCCGCCGTATTGCTGGCCGGCGCGGGATTCGCGCCAGCACTCCAGCGTCGCTGGCCGACGAATCGGCGCTGTTGTCGGCGGGGCCAGCAGCGGGATTGGCGTTCGCGCCCGATCTGTCCGCCGCCTTGACCGTGTCCGGGCCTGTGTCCGGCCAGGTCATCGTGCAGCTTTTGACGGAACGAGGCGAGTGGATGGCCTCGGCGGAATCCTGCACTGGCGGCACGATTGCCAGCCGCATCACCGATGTGAGCGGCTCCTCGCGGGTGTTTGGCCACGGCTGGGTGACTTACGCGAACGAGGCGAAGCAGCAGCACCTCGGCGTGCCGGCGGAGCTTTTCGAAAAACACGGCGCGGTGAGCGAGGAAGTAGCCCGCGCCATGGCTGAGGGAGCTCTCCGGGCCAGCGGCGCGGATCATGCGCTGTCCGTCACGGGCATCGCGGGGCCCACGGGCGGCACCGAGGAGAAGCCGGTGGGCACCGTCTGGATCGGTCTGGCCTCGAAAACCGGTGAGACATGGGCGGTGAAGCGTTTTTACCCCGGCATGCGGGATCGTTTCAAACTGCTCACCTCGCAGGCGGCGCTCGATTTGCTCCGTCGCCGGCTCTGCGGCCTCACGCCGAGGTCATGAGTGCATCGCCGCCTCTTCGCGGGCGGTTTTGAAGCGACAGGTGCCCTCGCGGGCCAGTTCCTCGCAGTGCGCCTCGATGCGCATGCTCTTGAGCTGCGGCTTGAACCCGAGACGGCGGGAGATGCAGTCGTGCAGCAGGGCGATGTGCTCATCCTCAAACTCCACCACCCGGTCACAGTCGAGGCAGATGAGGTGGTTGTGCTGGGGCTTTTCGAGAAAGTTTGGGTCGTAGTAGGTCTGGTCACGGCCCAGATCGACCTCGCGCAGCACGCCGCAGGCCTGCATCAGGGTGATCGTGCGGTAAACGGTGGCCCGGGAGACGGTGCGGTCGATCTTGCGCACCTTGTCGAGGAGTTCCTCGGCATTGAAATGGTCGTCAGTGGCAAAAGCGGCCTCGATGATCACATCACGCTGCTTGGTGCGCCGCTGCCCTTGTTGGGCGAGGTAGGCATCTAGGCGCTTTTTGACTTGTTCGATCATGGAAGGTGCCGGTTTAAGGCACTTGGGGGAAAGGCGCAAGATGGTTTCCGGGCAGGGAAGTGCCCGCCGTCAAAAAACGATGTTCAGGTGCTTCCTACACCGGCAGCGAATGGCTGCCTCTTTTTAAAGGTTCTGCCATCTTGACCGCCCGGAAGACTCGAAAGGCCCGGATTGATCAAAAAACGGCGGTTCTGAGCCATTAGTGGGCGCATATATTTGAAATAAATTCAGAAAATTATGGAAATTTTGCATAACACCTGTTAATTTTGCGAGATTCCTGTCTTTCAACAGATGCCCTTACCTTTCTCATTCTCAGCACAAAGGACCGCCGTGGTGCCCGAAGCACCGCTCGGGATGGGCAGTGCTTACACCAATCCGCACGAGCTGCTTGGCATCGTCGATCAGCCGGGCGCGGTGAAAGATCCCGCCTTCGCCATTGCGGCGATGGAGGCCCCGTTACCAGTGCCAAAGCCGCCGCAGTTGGTTGATTTTCAAGCGATAGCACCTCCCGCCGCAGCCAGGGGGCCTCAACTGCCGCCTGCGCCCTTGGTGATGGCACCTCCGCTCAATGCTCAGGCGTATCTGACCCTCGGGCACGCCCCGACGACTCACTTCAACAGCCCACCCACTCCCGCTACTCCTAGTGAGACAGAGCGTCTATTGCGTGAGCTTACCGGCCAGATCGAGCAGTTGCGAAACGACTTCTTCTCCGCCGCCACCACGATCAGCGCCTTGAGTGACCGCATGGAGCGCCTCGAAAAGCGCGAGCCGGGCTCCGAAGCCCCCTCGAATGCCACTGCTGAGGTCGCCGCCCTTCGCGCTGACTTTGAAGCCTGGATCGCCCAGCACCTCGAAACCACGGTCGAGCACTGCATGCGCCGTGTCTGGGCCCGCGCCGCCTCCATGCAGCAGCCGGTGGCCGCGAATCCTCCGACGGCCTGATCCTACAATTCTCCTCCCGAACCCACGAACCCACTGAACATGAACTCCCTCCGCCTCCGCATGCTCTTCCCGCTCTGGCTATTCGGCTTCCTGCCGGCCATGGGCGCGGCCAAGTTGATGGACCAGCCGCTGGACTGGTTTTACGGCGTCACCGGCATCGTCCTTGGCGGCGGTGTCTTCCTCGCTGCCTACCTCCTCGGCGGCTGGGTGCTGAAACCGGCCAGCGCCGTCATGAAAGGCACCACTGCCGTGCTCCGCGGTGTCCCGCCGGACACGCAATCCGCCGAATGGCTGCCGGGTGACTTCCGGAAGCTCCGCTGCGACATCAACATGATCTTCGCGAAGCAGCGCCAGGCCCTCAATGCCGCCGAGCAGCATGCCACGCAGACTGCCCAGCGCCTGCTGAATGCCGAGCGCCTGCTGCGCGAGGCCTTCACCGCTCTTCAGGGGCTCTTCGCCGCCAGTGATGAAGGTGTCGCCGTCATTGATGCCCAAGGTTCCATCGTCGCCTCGAATGGCCGTCTCGATGCCTTCCTCGGCAAGCCGGTCGAAGAAATTGCCGGACGTGACGGCAGCCGCCTCGTCGCTGCGTTTGCCACGCGTTTCGCGGATAGCAAAGTCGCCGCCGAGTGGATGGAGTCCGTCTCCCACCACCTCGAAGGCCAGGATCAAATGCCGCCGATGATCACCGCTGATGGCGAGGGTGTCTTCAGCATCCGCACCGTGCCGATGCGCACTGACGCGGGTGAAGTCGTCGGCCGCATCTGGGTGGTGAAGGACCAGTCACAGCTCCGCGTGCTCGAGAAACAACTCCGCGAATCGCAGAAGCTCGGCACCATCGGCCAGCTCGCCGGCGGCATCGCGCACGATTTCAACAACCTCCTCACCACCATCCGTGGAAACCTCACGCTCGCCGAGCTCACCGCTCCGTCGAACCCGAATGGCGTGCGTGACCGCCTGCAAAACGCCACGCATGCCACGCAGCGTGCCGCGGACCTCGTGAAGAGCCTCCTTGGCTACTCCCGCTTCAGCAATGGCTCCTCCGCTCGCAAGCCCGTGAACGTCAAACGCCTCATGGCCGATGTGCAGCACCTCTTGAAGCACAGTGTGGACTCCAAAGTGAATGTGCAGATGCGTGCCGGCATGGATGAATCCCACGTCCTCGCCGATGCCACGCAGGTGCAGCAGGTCATGCTGAACCTTTGCCTGAATGCCCGCGATGCCCTGCCGGGTGATAACGGCATCATCGAGATCGCCGTCGAAAACGTCACGCGTGCCGGCAAGAGCACGAATGGCAGCGACTCCGCAGATTTCGTCATGCTCGTCGTGCGTGACAATGGTCACGGCATCTCCGAAGAGCACCGCCACCGCATCTTTGAGCCCTTCTTCACCACGAAGAACGCCTCCAAAGGCAGCGGCCTCGGCCTCGCCACCGCGCAGGACATCGTCCGCGAGCACGGCGGCTGGATCGAGTTCGACTCCGAGGTCGGCCGCGGCAGCGAATTCCGCGTTTACCTGCCCCGCACCAGCCAGCACGAGGAAGATGCCGACCAGCCTCGGGAGGATCTCTCCGCCGGCACTGCCGTCACCGCCCCGATCGGCACGCAGACCACCATTCTCGTCGTGGACGACGAAGCGCCCGTCCGCTCCATCGCCGCCAACATGCTGAACTTCCTCGGCTACCGCGTGCTCGAGGCCGCTGATGGCCAGCAGATGCTCGACATGTGCCTGCGTGGCGGTGAAAAGATCGACGGCATCCTGCTCGACATCTACATGCCCAAGCTCAGCGGCCGCGAGGCCTTCAAGCAGCTCCGCGCCGCCGATTGTGACATCCCCGTCGTCGTCTGCAGCGGCTTCATCATCGATCCCGATGAGTTCATGATCCTCAGCCAGGGCCATCCGCCGCCCGTTGACATCATGCTGAAGCCCTACTCGCTCGACGGCCTCAGCAAAGCGCTCGCCAAGGCCATCGGCGCCCCCGCGCAGGACGCCGCCACCCGCGGTGGATTCGGCGCACCGCAGGCGCAGCAGCCCGTGCTCGTGGCCTGATTTCCCAGCCCTCAACCAATCCTTGCCCTTCCTTCGCCCGTCGGAGGAAGGGCAAATTCTTTTTGGCAAAGCGCGTGATCATGCCTCACATGCCGCATGACCTGGCGCATCGGCACCCGCACCCTCGACCTCTCCTCACGCGGCCTCATCATGGGCATCGTGAATGTCACGCCGGACAGCTTTTCGGATGGCGGACGCTTTGCCGATCCCGGCCGCGCCGTCGAGCATGCGCTGGCCATGGTGGCCGATGGAGCTGACATCCTCGACATCGGCGGCGAATCCACGCGCCCCGGTGCTGAACCTGTTGGCGAGGCCGAAGAGCTCCGCCGCGTGCTTCCCGTCATCCGTGCGCTTCGTTCCCAAAGCCAGGTGCTGATCTCCATCGACACCATGAAGGCCTCCGTGGCTCGTGCTGCTCTCGACGCCGGTGCGGACATCATCAATGACGTCACCGGCCTGCGTGGCGATGCCGCCATGGTCCGCCTTGCTTCGGAAACGCATTGCGGCCTCGTCGCCATGCACATGATCGGTGATCCGCAGACCATGCAAAACGCCCCGCACTATGAAAACGTCGTCGCCGAGGTGCGCGGCTACCTCGAGGAGCGTCTGCGCGTGCTCACCAACGCCGGCATCGACAAGCAGCGCATCGTGCTCGATCCCGGTTTTGGCTTCGGCAAGACCCTCGAGCACAACCTGACCCTCCTGCGCCATCTGCCCGATCTCGTCATCGACGACCGACCGCTGCTCATCGGTGTCTCGCGCAAGTCCATGATCGGCAAAGTGATCCACAGCACCGACATGGCAGATCGTTACTGGCCCACCGTCGCCCTCACCGCCCATGCTCGCGAGCATGGAGCCCGCATCATCCGCGTGCACGACGTGAAGCCGAATGCGCAAGCCCTGCGCATGATCGAGGCCATCCTCAATGGTGTGGCGTGATTACCTCGACGGCATCAGCTGCAGCGTGCCCCACTGCCGCAGATTCGTGCGCTTGTTCTTCTCACCAGCAAACCAGTCCTCGTGGTGAAAACTGCCAAAGTTGCCCGCGCCCTTTGCCTTCTCATCCAGATCACCCACGGCGATATTCAGGCCCATCTTCACCTCTGTGCCTCCCGGTGCGAAAAAACGCCCCGGAGCCATCTCCAGGCACGGATCAAAGCGGATCGACCACTCGATGACGTAACCCTTTCCCTCTGGCAAAACCTTCGCCACAGCCTCCATCGCGCCAACGGCACCGGAACGATCAGGTCGGCATCCGCGATCAGCTCTTTGCCGGCGAGCGCGAGCCAGCTCGCGAACAGCCGGGCGCCATGATGTTGATCGGCGTATTTGAGGCCGTGTACCAGGTCGCGCAGCCGGTCGTTATAGTGGGCGACGGCGCGGGCCCGGGCGTAGGCCGGCGGAGCGGCGAGGGCCCCACGCCGAGGGCGATGACCGTGGGCGCCGAGGGAATCACCCCGATGGTGGGCAGCTGCGCGCCAGGGCGCTCGCTCTTGCAGGCCGCGAATGAACAGAGAAGGACGAGCCAGGTGCGCCGCACGAAGGAGGTTCTATTCGATGCCGACGACGCAATCGACACACCCGGCCGGGTTTGGCACGCTGCCGATTCGCCGTGGCCCCTCCGAAGAAGAAGCCAGCTCGCCCCGTGATCAAGGCTCAACCCGAGCAGTTCATCGGGCATGAACAGATGACGATGTTGGGCACCGAGTCGTGGGCCGACTTCGAGAAGCGGATCAAGGAGCTCGAAGCCAAGAAGGCCGCCGAAGCGCAGGCCGCGGGAGGAATGACCGCGCCGGTGCCCGCGCATCAGCCCGCGCCCAAGCCGGGAGACGCTCCGGAAGAGGCGACCGGGGCGCTGCCAGTGGAGCCCGAGCCCAAGGCCGACGAGGCTGGGCTCGACGACGACTCGCTCCCAGACGAATACGAAGGCTGACGTTCGACCTCACGCCAGCGCGACTTCGAAGCCGGTTCTGCCCTTCGGCCACTCGGTGCGCGGAGCAGACGACGGGGTGACGCCGTAGAGCGCGAAGTCGAGCCGCTGGGTCATGAAGCCCTTCACCGCCGGCCAGAGGGAATCGTCGGCGCCGAGATCGAACGAGAAGAAGTGGAGGCCGGTGCCGTGCAGTCGCCGGTACGCCTCCTCGAGCAAGGCGCGGAAGACCTTCACGTCGTCGTTCTTCACCGAGACGTTCGCGAGGTACGCGTAGCGAAACTCTTCACCCGGCGCGGGCAAGGTCGGCCAGCGCAGCACCGTCGCCAGCTGCACGGCCAGCTCGTTCTTGCCCGTCTTCTGGTACGCCTCGGCCGCAAGCTGGTACGCCTTGGACATCTGCGGCGCAAGCTCGGTGCATTTCTCAAGAGCAAAGTCGACCGTGTCGCCCTTGGAGAGAGCATAGAAAACAGTGCGCACGCAGGAGGATGCGATTGAGTTGGGCAGCTCGGAGGCGAGCTGAACGATTACGTCATTTGCGGTTGCAGCGATTCTTGCTGCAAAGCGCTTGCCGGTGGCACGGGCCTCGATGAAGCAGGCCTGCGAGCCGGGTTTGCCTCGGTCGGCGGGCGTTGACCGGATCGAGGCGAAGCCGCCGTTGCGTTCTAGCGAGACGGTGCCTTCGAAGACCGCATGGCCGGCCGGGTCGTGTCGCAGCCGGCTGCTCGAGACGCCGCCCATCACGCGGTCGTCGATCGCGTGCCACTCGGTGACCGCAGCAGGATCACTGAAG
>CALMTT010000124.1 GCA_937872615.1 uncultured Verrucomicrobiaceae bacterium
ACGAGTCCTTCAAGCTCCTCGAAACCGCCATCCTCGACCGCTCGCTGCCCTGGACGGTCATCCTCGCCACGCGTGACCATGATGTCACGAAGCGCTGCGACACGATCATTGAGCTTGCCCCTTGTCACTTGAACGACGGCACGGTGATTCAAATGTCGAAACCAGAATGAGGAATGACGAATGAAGCCCGAATGTCGAATCCCGAAAACTGCCCCATTGCCCCCTTGCCCCCGCCGTTCGGGCTTGGGCATTGATTCCTCATTCCTCATTCTGGTTTCATCATTTTCCAGCTCCGCCTCCCCATGACGCTCACTTCCACCACCGCCCCGCCCCTTCCCGCCCTCTCCCTCGCGGGCTCAGCGAAGTTCACTCGCATCTTCAGCCGACTGCTGCTCGTTGGCTTCATCGCCTTCGTCATCGGCATCTTGTTTCTGCCGTGGCGGCAGTTTGTGTCCGGCGCGGGCCGCGTGATCGCTTTCAATCCGCTCGACCGCCGCATCAACATCGAGGCGCAGGTCTCCGGCCGTGTGAAGCACCTCCACGCCGTCGAAGGCCAGAAAGTGAAGAAGGGTGAGATCATCATCGAGATCCAGGACAACGACCCCGACCTCATCAACAACCTCAAAGCCCAACGTGAGGCCATCGAAAGCCGACGCCATTTTGCGGAATCTCGTGTTGAGTCCCTCATCGCACAGATCACGCAACAGGAACTGGGCAAGTCGCAGGCTATTGATGGTGCAGAACAACGTGTGGCCGCCGCGAAGATCGCCGCCGAGACCTCGCAGTTGAACTACAACCGCACCAAGGATCTCTTTGAGAAGAAACTCGAGTCCCAGCGCAGTTTCGAACTCGCCACGCTCTCGCGGGACTCTACCATCGCCGAGCTGAGGTCAGCCGAGGCCGCGCTGAAGCGCACCCGCAACGATTTTGATGCCACCATCCAGTCCACCCACGCTTTAAAGAGTTCTGCTTTGGGAGATGTGGCTACCGCTGAGCGCGACCTCTCAGTCATTGATGTGCAGATCAATCAAAACCTCCGCCAAGTCGTCGAATCGCCCCGCGATGGCATCGTGCTGAACGTCGCCGCTACGGATGGCACCTACTTGAGGCCTGGCTCGCTCATCTGCGTCATCATTCCCGAGACCGACAGCCGCTTTGTCGAGATCATGGTCGATGGGAATGACATGCCGCTCATCCAGCCACGCAAAGAGGAGAACGGCGTCGTCACGCCTGGCAGCCCGGTGCGTCTGGCCTTTGAAGGCTGGCCCGCTGTGCAGATGATCGGCTGGCCGCAGCTCGCCATCGGCACGTTTGGTGGTGAGGTCGTCTTCGTCGATGCCACCGATGATGGCACCGGCAAATTCCGCGTCGTGGTCGGCCCCGCCGATGACATCGTCGATCGCGGCGATGGCAAAGGCCCTGTCACCGTCGGCTGGCCGGAGAAAGACCGCTGGCTCCGCCAAGGTGCCCGTGCGAATGCGTGGGTCATGCTGAACCAGGTCCCGCTCTGGTTTGAACTCTGGCGTCAAATCAACGGCTTCCCGCCCGTGGTCAGCGACAAGGACGGCAAACTCGATCCCACGAAGAAATGAAATCAGTTCCCGGTTCTCAGTTCTCGGTTCTCAGTTGCCGCTTCGCGGCTTGGGCGTTGTTGATTTCGTCATTCGTCATTCCTCATTCGTCATTTGCAGCGAAGCCTCTTCTTCTCCCCGAGGTGCTTGCTTCGGTGCAGTCGCAGTATCCGCCCTATCTCGCTGCCTTGATCGAACAAGACATCGCGAATGGCCGCGTGCGGCAGGCGCAGGGTGCGTTTGACCTCAATTTGAATGCCGGCGGCTCGATGAACCTCGCGGGCTACTACGATGGCCGCACGGGTTATGCCATGCTCGAGCAGCCGCTGCCGTTTTGGGGTGGCAGCGTGTATGGCGGCTACCGTTTGAGCAGCGGCTTCTTGCCGAACTACAACAAGGACCGCACCGGCGTCGATGGCGAGGGCGTGCTCGGCTTCCGCATCCCGCTGCTGCGTGATGGCACCATCGACCGCCGCCGCGCGTCCTTGTGGCAGGCGCAAATCGACCAGGAACTCGCCGACCCGATTATTCTGCGACAATACCTCGACTTCATCCGCGCAGGGACCATCAGCTACTACACCTGGGTCGCCAGCGGACAGCGCCTCGCGCTCGCTGAGGAGCTCTTTCGCATCGCCAAAGACCGTGACAGCGCCATCGCCGAGCAAGTGAAGAAAGGCGCCAGCGCCCCGATCGTGCAGGTGGACAACCAGCGCCTCGTTGTGAGCCGTGAAATCGCCACCGTGCAGGCTTTGAGGCGCTTTCAGGCCGCTGCCATCGAGCTCTCGCTCTTCTTCCGCACGAAGGATAAGGCCGAGCCCATCATCGCCGAGCGCAATCGTGTGCCAGCAGCCTTCCCGCCGCATCCACGCCTCGATGAAAGCCAGCTCACCGCCGACATCGCCAAGGCCGCTGTGTTTCGTCCCGAGATCCGCCGCATTGAGCTCCTCGTTCAGAAGATCGAAATCGACCGCAAGCTCGCGAAGAACAACATGCTGCCGAATCTCGATGTCGGCGTCGAAGCCGGCCAATTCTTCGGCGGCAACCGCCCGCGTGACATCGAGCAAAACGAGGTCGAGGCCAAACTGGAGTTCAAACTGCCGCTGCAACGTCGCGACGCCCAGGGCCGCATCGACATCGCCGATGCCACCATCGAGCGCTTGAACAACGACAAGCGTTTCGCCCGCGACCGCATCACCGCCGATGTGCGCGATGCCTACAGCGCCCTCATCGCCGCGTATGACGCGCTCAAGATGACCCGCAAAAACGTCGAACTCGCCCGCCAGCTCGAAAAAGCCGAAAACGAGCGCCTTCAGCAAGGCGCGACGGATTTGCTCGCGCTTCAAATTCGCGAACAAGCCACCTTTGATGCCCAAGTCCTCGAAGTGGAGGCCCAGGCGGACTATTTCCGCGCTCAGGCGAATTACCGCGCTGCCATCGCGGCGGATGCGCCGTCGAAATTGACGCGGTGAGAAGGGACTGAAGGGACAAAAAGGACTGAAGGGACGAAAAGCTCGGGTTTGTGTTCCTTGGGTCGTTTTTGTCCTTTTCGTCTCTTTCTGGATCTCTTAGCCTGCCGGCATGAAAGACACGCCGCACTTCATCCCGCCGCATGGTGGCTATGAGCAGCTCTTGTCCTACCAGAAGGCGCTCGTGGTGTTTGATGGGACGGTGTTCTTCGTGAAAAAATGGCTTCCGCGCATGGGAGATCGCACGGTGGATCAAATGGTGCAGGCGGCGCGTTCGGGGAAGCAGAACATCGTCGAGGGCAGCATCGCGTCTGCGATGTCGAAGCAGAAGGAGATCGACCTCACGAACTGGGCCAAAGCGAGCCAGGAGGAACTCAAGGAGGACTACAAAGACTTCCTCCGCACTCGAAAGCTTCCTGAATGGCCGAAGACTCATCGCTATGCGCAACGGCTGGCGCAGCTCTGTCGCAAACCGGGAGCGAGTTACGCGGATTTTCAACGTGGCATTGAAAGCGATGATCCCGAGATCGCCGCGAATGTGCTGCTGGGGCTTTGCAAGGTGACGATCGTGCTGCTCAAACGGCAGATTGAGAGCTTGGAGAAGGCGTTTCTCGAAGAAGGCGGCATTCGGGAGAGAATGACGAAGGCGCGGCTCGAAGTGCGTGGGCAGCAGAGACGGGACAAAAGGGACTGAAGAGACCGAAGGTGCCGATTCTCAGCCGTTCGCTGATGGCGTGTGCTGAATGGACGACGCATGATCAGCGCTCTTCGCGACTGCCTTTCGGCGTCGTGGAGATCGAAATGCAAGTCCAGCGCAGCCGCTGGGGCGTAGTTCGCCCGCCTCGAAAACCTTCCCCACCCATGAAAAAAGCCCTCTTCACCCTCTTCTTCGCCAGCTCGCTCACTTTATCCGCTCAAACCACCACCGCACGCTCCGTTGATCTCATTGACCCGGCGGCGTTTGGCTTCGGGCGGCCGGGATACATGGTGGACACGACGTTCATCGACACGCAGGACTTTGCGAACATACCCGGCGGGCTCGATTTCATGGAGGTGCGCACGATTCTGCCGTTGTGGACGAAGAAGGTGAACGCGCTGCGGATCAGCGCCTCGCTGAGCTACAATTTGAGCGACCTGGACTTCAACGGCTTCCTCGGTTTGCAACGCGAGACGTTGCACACGCTGGAGGCGCAGGTGAGTTTGTTCTGGCGGCCGGAGCAGTCGAAGTGGTGGGGGCTGGGCTTCTTCACGCCGGGTCTCGGCACGGATTTCCAAGGACTGTCTTGGGATGACTTTGAGGTCTCGGGCCTCGGGCTGCTCGGGTATCGCTTCACGGACACGTTCAGTCTCGCGGGTGGCTTCTTCGCGCAATATGGAGCGCAGGAAGGCATGATCGTGCCGGCGCTGGGTTTCATCTGGAAGCCTGATCCCTTCATCGTGCAGGTCACGCCGCCCTTTGTCGTGCTCGGCTGGCGGGCGACGGATCGCGTGACGCTGAGCCTCAGCGCCTACCCGAGCGGCGGTTCGTGGGATGTGGAAGATCCGAATGTGAACCGCGTGGAGCTCAATGGCTGGCAGACGGCGGCTTCGGTGATTTATCAGGCCACGGATCGCTTTTCCATCTCGCTGCGTGCGGGTATGAATGTCGGCGGAGAGCTTGAACTTCGCGATGGGAACAACAACGTGCTGGCGAATGAAACGCTGCAGTCGGCTCCTTTCGGGGCGCTGAACCTGCGCTGGCAGTTTTGATCCCACTTTCCTCACCGCATGACCCCCGCGATCCCTGACGAAGCCCGCTTCCGACTGCTCGTCGAGAACATCGGCGATGTGTTGTGGTTCAAGGAACTGAACCCGTCACGTGTCACCTATGTGAGCCCGGCCTTCGAGCGCATTTGGGGGTATCGCGTCGAGGAATTGCAGCGCAAACCGGGCCTTTGGGAAGATGGCATTCATCCAGAGGATCGTCCCGCGGTGCGCCAGGCGCTACGGGCGTGGTTCAGCGGTGAAAAGCCGGACTACGAGGTGCTTTATCGCGTCATCGGAAAGAAAGGCGAGGTGCGCTGGCTGGCGGATCGCGGCATCATTCTAGGCCGCAAGAACGGCAAGCCGTATCAGATCGGCGGGATCGCTCGCGATGTCACCGAGCATCAAGCGGCCGAGGCGACGCGCAAACGCCTCGCCGCCGTGGTGGAGAACTCCGACGATGCTATCATCACACTCGATCTCGATGGCGTGATCCAGACGTGGAATGCCGGCGCGGAGCGCATCTTCCAATACAGCGCGAAAGAGGCCGTCGGGCGCAATGTGAGCTTCCTTCGACCGCTGGAAGCGGCGGATGATGAGGCGGTGTTTCGCCGTCACATCCGCCAAGGCAAACGCATCGACCACTACGAGACGCATCGCGTGCGCAAGGATGGCCGCGTGATCGACATCTCGGTGTCCATCTCGCCTTTGAATGACTCCGCCGGACGCATCACCGGCTTCTCGAAGATCTCGCGAGACATCACCGAGCGAAATGTGGACCGGCGCATGTTTGACCAACTGCTCGAGTCCGCGCCGGATGGTTTCGTGATTTTGAATGCCGAGGGCGTCGTGCGCATGGCCAATGCACGCACCGAGGTGCTGTTTGGCATGCCGAGGAAAAAAATCATCGGTGCGGCTTTTGAATCGCTGCTGCCTGCGGAGGAGCGAAATCGCTTCACCGCATGCCGTCGCGAGTTTTTGCGACAGCCGGGCAGGGCGGAAAGGTTCCGCGGCATGCATCTGCAAGGCCTGCGGCATCGCAGGGGCGAGTTTCCGATGGAGATCAGCCTCAGCCAGGTCGAGACGCCGGAGGGACCGCTCATCATCATCGACATCACGGACATCACCGAGCGCAAAGAGGCCGAGCAAACCATCCGCGAGCTGAACTCGGAGCTGGAGCAGCGTGTGCAAGAGCGCACCGCCGCGCTCACCGAGCAGATCGCCGCTCGGCTGCGGCTGGAGGAAGAATTGCTGAACATCAGCGAACGCGAGCAGCGCCGCATCGGTCAGGATTTGCACGATGATCTCGGTCAGCAGCTCGCGGGTGCGTGGATGATGGCGGATGTGCTCCAGCGCATGCTTGAGGCTGAAAAATCACCGCGTCATGCCGAGGCGAAAAAGATCGGAGGCCTGCTGCAAAAGGCGCTCGCTCACACACGCGGTCTCGCTCGTGGTTTGCATCCCGTCGCGCCGGAGCAGGGAGGTTTTGCGAAGGCGCTGGAAACGCTCGCCGCGCAATCGGGCGAGCTGTTTCGCGTGAAATGCGTCTTTGAATGCGAAGATGAGCCTCCCATCGACGACGAGGCCATCAGCACGCATCTTTATCGCATCGCGCAGGAAGCCGTCAGCAATGCCGTGAAGCATGGTGCTGCCAAAAAAGTGCTCATTCGCCTCACGCGGGCTGCTTTGACCATCACCGACGACGGCGGCGGCCTGCGCGAGCCTTTGCAAAGCGAGGGCATGGGCATGCGCATCATGCGCTACCGTGCCGAGATGGCCGGCGGCGCGCTCAGCGTGCGCAACGGCCGCCGCAAAGGCGTCATCGTTACCTGCCAGTTTCACCCCACCCCTCACCATGCCGAAGAAAAACCCGCCCAACGACGCTCCCGCCAAAAAACGCGTCCTCATCGTCGATGATCATCCGATCTTCCGCGCCGGCTTGACCGGCCTCGTGAACCTGGAGACCGAACTCACCGTTTGCGGCGAGGCCAACGATGCCGCGCAGGCCATGCAGGCCGTCGAAAAGCTGCATCCCGACCTCGTTTTGCTCGACATGAGCCTGCCCGGCAAAGGCGGCCTCGAATTGCTCAAGGACATCCGCGCCATCGCACCGCAGATGCCCGTGCTCATCATCTCCATGCACGACGAAACGCTCTACGCGGAGCGTGTGATCAAAGCGGGAGGCCGCGGCTACATCATGAAGCAGGAAGGGCCGGAGAAGATCGTGCAAGCCATCCGCAAGGTGCTCGGCGGCAGCATTTCCGTGAGTGAACGCATCGCCGCGCAGATCCTCGATGCCATGTCCGGCAGCAAAGGCGGCACGAGCAGCTCCGTCAGCACGCTCACGGATCGCGAGTTCGAGGTGTATCGCCTTCTTGGTCAGGGCAAGGAACCGCACGAGATCGCCCGCACGCTGCATCTCAGCATCAAAACCGTGGACACCCACCGCGCCCACATCCGCCAAAAGCTCGGCCTGCGAAACGCCACCGAGCTCATTCACCATGCTACCCGCTGGACGGCGGAGCAGGGATGACGCGGGCTCAGCCGTTTGCTGAGACAAGCGGGGCAGGGCTGCTCATTGGGGCGTGATGGGCGCTGTGGCAGCATCGTGATGTTTCAAAAGCATCACCATGAAAGCAAAACTCCTCATCCTCCTCGCCGCCACGGTGGCGCTCGCCTCTTGCTCCAGCACCGACAAGGCGCTGCCCGTCGTCCTGCGCGATGGCGAGGACCTCGAAAGCCGTCACAGCAAAGGGAGCTGGCTCCCCCACAACTCCTGATGCTGTCACCCCCCCTCTGACGGGAGCCGTGCGTGTGTCCAATTAAACCCCTGGCCATGCCCCCCGGACGCACCGCGGCTCCCGTTGGTCATTTCCTCCTCACCCACTCACCCTCATGATCATCCAACTCGACTGGTTCGGCTGCGACCCTCGCTCCAAATGGGAATCTCAAATCCATCAGACGCTGGAGCAATTTGCCACCCTCAAGACCATCTCACGTGCCCAGGTGCGCATCGAGCAGCTCCCGCAGCAGACACCGGCGTATCATCTCTCCGTCATGCTCAGCATTCCCGGCCCGGACGTGCTCGCACGCTCCGCAGGTCACACCTTTGACGAGGCCCTGCTGAAGCTCACCGCCTCCGTGCGCAAAACACTCACCATGCGTGCCATGAAGGTGCGCGAGCTCAATGCCGCGCCGCGCGGCGTGAAGGCCATGCATCGCGGCTGAGTGCCTCGTCAAAACATCACCCTTCCTCCAGCTATGAAAGCCAGCCATCTCCTCTCCGCCTTCAATCTCACTGCTGCCGCGTGCATGTTCCCCGTGCTCGTCCTCGTCGGCATGGAGAGCCTCGCGCAGCCCGTGAAACCGGACGCGGGACGCGTGCTGGATCGCGTGGAGCTTCAGGCGCTCGAAAACATCGCCCGCCGCGCGGAGGCGATGATGGAGGTGTCGAATGTGGTGCCCACCCGCGTGTGGGCGCATGCCGTCACCGATGCCCGTGGCCGCCAGGGCATCTTCATCAGCAGCATGCGCCCGCTGCTTGATGAGAAAGACGAGCATCTCATCAAGGTCAAACGCGCCTGGGTCGTCTTTGGGCTCATCGCCGCCGTGAAGTATGCCGAGGGCAGTCCGCTCGGTCACATCGCCTTCACGGATGCCGATGGGCTGCAAGGCGAGCGCTGCTACTACGACCTCGACATCGCACCCGCCCGCGAGATCCAGCGGGATCTGCTCCGCGGCCGCCTCGCGCTCGACGATGCCTACGACGTCATCGCCGCCCGTTGGGAAAAAGTCACCTCCAGCCATGACCTCGCCATCCGATAAGCCTCTGAAGCCTGCCACGGATCGCACTCAGCGATCATGCAACGCTGGAAAAGACACTCGATCTGTTCGCCAGCGGCGTTGACGACGTTGTCCGCAAGCCTGTGCATGCAAGGGAAATTCTCGCACGCATGCGCGCCATTCACAGGCGTTCAGAGGCCCGGGCCGAGGCGGTCGTGATTGATCATATTCGGGTCTATTTCGACGGGCGCGATCCGGAAGTCGCCGGCGAGAAGTTTCCCCTTCCCCGGCGCGAGCGGCGCCTCCACCCCCTCCCGCTCCTCCGGCAAATCCGTCCCCGAGGTGCTGCCGGTCCTTGGCCTTTCCGACATCGTGATTTTTCCGGGCATGGTCGCTCCGCTTCTGGTGGAGACCGTCC
>CALMTT010000125.1 GCA_937872615.1 uncultured Verrucomicrobiaceae bacterium
TCCGCCGTGCAGCGGTGCCCCCATGCGGCGCGGGGGCGGAGTTCCACCCGCCGGGGGCAGCGGTCCACGGCGCGGGGTCAGCGCTCCGCCAGCCGGGGGCAGCCCCCATTTTGTCCACCGAAGCCCCCGCTACCCGCCGCGGTGCCCCCGCAGCTCGGAACGGACACCCCGCCGCGTGCGGGTCTGTCACCAAAGTGGTCCGCACAGTCCCCTGTGCGGTCATCGAACAACCCCAAGCACCGCACAGAGGACTGTGCGGACCACACTCATGAACTGGGACCAAGGCACCTGGGACAGCGGCTCGTGGGACCAGCCGTCCGACTACTTTTCACCTCAACCTCAACCCAAACCCAAAGTGAAACGCCAAGACTACTACCCCAGCCGCATCGGAGACCAGGTCAACTGGCTCGACAACTACGCCGCCAAGCTCCCCATCCACGGGGCCACGCTCGGCGTCATCGCCGGAGACATCACCGCCAGTGTGAACGACGCGAAATACGCCAACTATGTGCTCGGCACCTGGCTCACCGCCGTGCGGGCCTTTTCGCCCAGCACCACGGATGCCGTGGATGACGTGCTCACCGGTGGAGGCACCGGTGCGATGGTGCTGCCGACCTTCACCGCGCCTGCCTTGCCTGCAGGCGTGACCGCGGCCGTCCCTGGCACGCTGAACCGCATCTTCGCCCTCATTTCCAAAATGAAGCTCAGCGCGGGCTACACCGAAGCCATCGGCACCGATCTCGGCATCGTGGGCGCAGCGGTGACGGAGAAGGCGCTGCCGAAGTTCAGCGCCGACCTGCTGCAAGGCGCGGGCTGCCAGTGCGTGAAGCTGACCTTCGCCAAATACGGCCACATGGGCGTGTATATCGAAAGCCGACGCGGCACCGGCGCGTGGGAGTTCCAAGCCATCGACACCGAAAGCCCCTACATGGACGAGCGCCCGCTGCTGGTGGCCGGCACCCCCGAAGTCCGCGAATACCGCATGCGCTTCTGGGACAAAGGCACCCCGAACGGCGACTGGACCGATGTGGTGAAGGTGACGGTGAGTCCGTAACCAATCCAGACAAGGAGATGGGGAGACGATGAGACAAGGAGACTGGCTCATCGCTCCCGCATCGGCCTTCAGCAGTGTCTCCTCCTCTCCCAGTCTCCGAGTCTCATTGTCTTCTGAACCGCCATGCCCTTCGATCCTACCAAACCCGCGAACAATGCGCCGCTCTCCAGCGCGGAGATGCGCAGCCAACTCACCTCGCTCAATGCTGAAATCCAGCAGCGAGCGACGACCAACGACCTGAACAACGCCATCGCGAATGCTTTGGCTCAAACGAGCAACAACAGCAACGGCGTGAGCACCCTTGGCCAGAGCGCCGATGGCAGCTACCAGCAGTGGCAGATGCAGATGCTCTTCGACAAGCTCGACGAGCTGATCAACGCCCTGCGGCGCTAGCCGGTGGTCACACGCGTCGTCTGCTTCAAAAAGAAACCCCGCTCCAGCGGATGCCGGAGCGGGGCGTTGGGGATTTAGGGTGGGGTTTCGGATCACTTCTTCAAATCGAAGCGGTCCAAATTCATGACCTTGGTCCAGGCGGCGACGAAGTCGGTGATGAACTTCGTCTGGTTGTCCTCGCTGGCATAGACCTCGGCGATGGCGCGGAGCTGGGAGTTCGAGCCGAAGACTAGATCGACGGAGGTGGCCATCCACTTCATCTGGCCGCTCTTGCGGTCGGTGCCTTCGTAGAAGTGCTCGCAGCGGGGCGAGACCTTCCACTCGGTGTCCATGTCGAGCAGGTTGACGAAGAAGTCATTCGTCAAAGCGCCGCGATTCTTTGTGAGCACGCCGAGATCGGGATGGCCGGTGTTCGTGCCGAGCACGCGGAGGCCGCCGATGAGCACGGTCATCTCCGGCGCGGTGAGCGTGAGGAGCTGGGCGCGATCGACGAGGTTCTCCGGCGCGGGACGGTCAAGCTCGTGGCCGAGGTAGTTGCGGAAGCCGTCGTGCTTCGGTTCGAGGAAGGCGACGGATTCGACATCGGTCATCTCCTGCGTGGCATCGGTGCGGCCGGGTGTGAAGGGCACTTTCACGTCGTGACCGGCCTTTTTCGCGGCGGCTTCGATGGCGGCATTGCCTGCGAGCACGATCAAATCGGCGAGCGAGACCTTTTTGCCGCCCTTGTTGAAGTCGCTCTGCACTTTTTCCAAAGCAGCGAGCACTTTGGCGAGTTGCGCGGGGTTGTTGACTTCCCAGTCCTTCATCGGTGCGAGGCGAATGCGGGCACCGTTGGCACCGCCACGCTTGTCACTGCCGCGGAAAGTGGCTGCGGAGGCCCAGGCGGTGGCGACGAGTTCGGAGGTGCTGAGGCCGGAGTCGAGGATCTGCGCCTTCAGCTTCGCGATGTCCTGCTCGTTGATGAGTTCGTGATCGACGGCGGGCACGGGGTCCTGCCAGACGAAGGTCTGCTTTGGCACTTCGGGGCCATGGTAGCGGGCGAGCGGGCCCATGTCGCGATGCGTGAGCTTGAACCAGGCTTTGGCAAAGGCGTCTTCGAACTCCTTCGGATTCTCCAAGAAGTGTTTGGTGATCTTGGCATACGCGGGGTCGGTCTTCAGCGCGATGTCGGTGGTGAACATCATTGGCGCGTGGCTCTTCGACTTGTCGTGCGCATCGGGCACGGTGCCTTTGCCTGCGCCGTTTTTTGGACGCCACTGCTTCGCTCCGGCGGGGCTGGTGGTCAGCTCCCAATCGTAAGCGTAGAGGTTCGAGAGATACATGTGCGACCAGCGGGCCGGAGCGCTGGTCCACGCGCCTTCGAGGCCGCTGGTGATGGTGTCGGTGCCGTTGCCTTTGCCGAATTTGTTCTTCCAACCGAGGCCTTGCTCCTCCAGCGGCGCGGCTTCGGGCTCGGGGCCCACGTTCTTCGCATCGCCTGCGCCATGCGCTTTCCCAAAGGTGTGACCACCGGCGATGAGCGCGACGGTTTCCTCGTCATTCATCGCCATGCGGGCAAAGGTCTCACGAATATCCTTCGCGGCGGCGAGCGGGTCAGGATTGCCGTTCGGGCCTTCGGGATTCACGTAGATGAGGCCCATCTGCACCGCGGCGAGTGGCTTATCCAGAGCACGCTCATCCTTGTAGCGCTTGTCACCGAGCCAGGTGCTCTCCGGGCCCCAGTAGATGTCCTCCTGCGGCTCCCACACATCGGCGCGGCCACCGGCAAATCCGAGCGTCTGAAAGCCCATCGACTCCAGCGCGACATTGCCGGCGAGAATCATGAGATCGGCCCACGAGATCTTGTTGCCATACTTCTGTTTGATCGGCCAAAGCAGGCGGCGGGCCTTGTCGAGGTTCGCATTGTCCGGCCAGCTATTCAGCGGGGCAAAACGCTGCGTGCCATAGCCCGCGCCGCCGCGTCCATCGGTCACGCGATATGTTCCAGCGCTGTGCCAGGCCATGCGAATCATGAACGGGCCGTAGTTGCCGTAGTCGGCGGGCCACCAGTCCTGCGAGGTGGTCATGAGCTGCTCCAGATCCTTCTTCAGCGCGGCGTAGTCGAGCTTTTTGAACTCCTCCACGTAATCGAAGGCCTCGCCCATCGGATTTCCCTTCGGCGAGTTTTGATGAAGGATGCTGAGGTTGAGCTGGTTCGGCCACCAGTCGCGATTCGACATGGCGCTGGCGGCGGTGTGACGGCTGGCTGGGGCGGGAGCGCCCATGACCGGGCATTTGCTGAGGTCTTGCATGGCTTTGTCGGCGTTGGCGGCTTGCTTGTCTTGCGCGGAGGCGGACACCACCGGCGTCAGCATCAGTGCGGCAAGCAAAGCCTTGGTTTGGGATGGTTTCATGATGTCAGGTTGGGGTTGGTGGTTTCGATCAGCGGCATCGGGTGATGCCACGTGGGCAATCTCTTGCCGGAAACCCAGCGATGCATCCAATGCATTGTTTGAATGCTTGCGATGCACACCGCGCATCGTTAGTCTGCGCCATGCGCAACGACCTCAGCCTCCAACTCCTCGACCAGTTCGTGGTGCTCGCCCGCACGAAGAACTTCACCCGCGCCGCCGAAGAACTGCATCTCTCGCAATCCGCGCTGAGTCGCGCGATCCAAAAACTCGAAGACCAGCTCGGCCAGCCGCTGTTTGAGCGCAAACCACGCGAGGTTGTGCTCACCGAACTCGGCGAGCTGCTGCTCCAGCGGGCGAAACACATCCTCCAGCTCATGGAGGACACGTTTTCCGAGCTCTCCGAGGCCGGACGCCGCGGACGCATCCGCCTCGGCGCGATACCCACCATCGCGCCTTACTTTCTACCGAGCTTGCTGAGCAGCTTCGCGAAAAAGTATCCTGACATCGCCGTCATCGTGCAGGAAGACACGACGGAGAACCTCATCAAACGCTGCCATCATGGCGAGATTGACCTCGCCATCCTCGCGCTGCCGCTCCTGGCGAAGAATCTCGAAGTCGAAGCGCTCTTTGACGAAGAACTGCTACTCGTCGTGCCCGTCGGTCATCCGCTCGCAGCCTCCAAAACGCTGCCCATCGACGCGGTGGAGCATTTTCCCTTTGTGATGCTCAACGAAGCCCACTGCCTCACCGACAACATCGCCACCTTTTGCCGTCGCAAGGCCGTGCAGCCCGTCACCGTCGAGCGCACCAGCCAGCTCGCCACCGTGCAGGAGCTCGTCTCGCTCAATCACGGCGTGTCGATCGTGCCGGACATGGCGCGAAAAATCGACACCAGCGAGCAGCGCGTCTATCGCTCCTTCACCGGCGAAAAGCCCCGCCGCACCGTCGCCATGATGTGGAATCCCCAGCGCTTCCAAAGCAAGGCCGTGAATGCGCTCATGGAGCACCTGCGGAAGCAGAAGCAGGCCAAGTGACGAGCCGGGGCGTGAAGATTTCTTGTGGACGAAATCGCCTTCATGGTGGACTCATGGCCGACTGTATGAGTTTATACGCATATAGTAGCTGTCTAAAAACCCTTTTTGAGATCATGCCCTCCGCACGAAATAAAAAGGCGCTGCCGCCTGTCACTGACGAGGCGCTCGCGCTCATCGCCTCCTGGTTCCGCACGCTGGCGGAGCCCAGCCGTTTGAAGATCCTCCGCGCCCTCGAAGAACAGGGCGAGCTGAACATCTCCGAGCTCGTCGAGGCCACCGGGCTCACGCAGGCCAATGTCTCGCGCCATGTGCAGTCCCTCGTCGATGCCGGGATGGTCGGCCGCCGCAAGGAAGGCCTCACCGTCATCTGCTTCATCGCCGATCCCAGCATCACTGATCTGTGCGACAGCGTGTGCAGCAACCTCCTCAAACGCCTTTCGCAGCAGGTGAAGAAGCTCGGTGGAGCGTGAGTCGTTTCACGTTTCACGTTTCATGATCCTTCGCCGTATGATTTGGACTCTCGTCATCCTCGCCGCCGTCATCGGCGTTTGGTATCTCTATGAAGGAAGCTGGGATCGCCAGCTCTTCAGCGCCGCTCCCGGTCGCGTGTGCGCCAACCTCAGCGCCGATGAAGCCAATGCGTGGCTCCGCGAGCATCCCGAGACGCAGGTGCTCGATGTGCGCTCCGCGGGCGAATACAGCGAAGGTGCCCTGCCAAAGGCCATCAATGTCTCCATCGGTGATGCGGCCTTCGACAGCAAAGTGGGGGCTCTCGACAAAGCCAAGCCGGTCCTCGTCTATTGCGCCGGTGGCTTCCGCAGCCGCAAAGCCGTCGCGAAGCTCAAAGAGCTCGGCTTCGAAAACATCCAGCACATCCACCGCGGCTACATGTCGTGGAAACCCGACGCACAACCATGAAACACCTTCTCACCGCCCTCATTGCCTTCACACTCACTGCCACCGCCGCTGAGCCGGAGGTCATTCCCATTCAGGTGCGGGAAAACCTGCGCATCGTGTATCAGGTGACCGATGACACGCTTCATGAAGGCGTGAACAAAGGCCTGTTTTATGCACGCAAGCTCATCAACACCTACCAGAAACACGGCATCGTGCCGGAGCAGGTGCATCTGCACCTCGTTTATCATGGCACCGGCATCGCCGCGGTGGTGAAGGATGAGGCGCGGAAACGTCTTGGTGCCGAAGCGGCCAATCCCAATGCCGAAATCCTTGCCGAGTTGGTGAAGCGCGGCGTGCAGGTCGAGCTGTGTGAGAACACGATGCAGCAAAAGGGCGTGAAGCCCTCCGAGCTCATGCCCGGCGTGAAACTCGTCGTCGGGGCCTTTCCTCGTCTGATTGATCTGCAGCTCCAAGGCTTCGCCTACATCAAGTTTGAATGAATCACGCCATGAAACATCGCCTCCCAGTGCTCATCCTCGCCTCCGGACTGGCTTTCCTCCTGATGGGATGCCGCAGTGTGCCGCAGGAAACCATGCCGTCTTCCTGTCCGATGCAGGCGGGTAAATCGGCGAAGGACCAGCGGCTGCCAGTGCCACTGCCACCTCATATGGCCGCGCATCAGCTCACTCAGATGCGTGATCATTTGGCCGCGATCCAGGAGGTGATGACAGCCGCGACCAAAGGGGATTTCGCCGCGGTGGAGCGCAGCGCCTCACGCATTGGCAGCAGCGATCAGATGAGCCGGATGTGCGGGCACATGGGAGCAGGAGCCCCAGGCTTCACGGAGATGGCGCTCGGCTTTCACCGCACAGCGGACTCCATCACCCAGGCAGCGAGAAAACGCGATACCCCGGCTGTTTACCGGGCGGTCGCCGCCACTTTGCAAACCTGCGTCGCCTGCCACAGCGCCTACCGCCAGCAGATCGTGGACGAAGCGGCGTGGAACCGCATCACGCAACCCAACTGACTCTTTGATGAACATGAACTCACCTCGCTGGAATCCCTACCTCGTCGGAGCGCTCATCGGTGTGCTCAGCCTCATCACCTTCTCGATGGCGGATAAGCCCATCGGCATGTCCACCGGCATCGCGCAGGCCTCGGGAGCATGCGCCATGCCGGTGATCGGCGCGGAGGGCGTGGCGGCCAATACTTACTGGGCGAAGAAAGCCGTGCCCGCGTGGGATTACGGCAGCTTGTTTGTGCTGGGATCGTTTTTCGGGGCTCTCGCCAGCGCATTGGTGAGCGGCAGCTTCAAGCTGGAAAGCGTGCCGGAGATCTGGCGTGAGCGTTTTGGCTCCTCCGTTGGCAAACGCCTGCTCGCCGCCTTCCTCGGCGGTGTGGTGATCCTCTTCGGCGCGAGGCTGGCGGATGGCTGCACGAGCGGTCACGGTATCAGCGGATCGCTCCAGCTCGCGGTGAGCAGTTGGACGTTCTTCCTCGTCATGTTCGCCAGCGGCATCGTCACCGCGTTTTTGCTCTTCCGTCGTCTCAAAGCCTGATCCCATGCACCTTCCACTCGCCTTCATTTCTGGATCGAACCTCCTCTGGGCCGGTCTGCTCTTCGGTTTCGTCTTTGGCGTGCTGCTGCATCGCGGCGGCGTCACGGATTACAATGTCATCGTGAAGCAGTTCCTGTTTCGCGACTTCACCGTGCTGAAGGTCATGTTCACCGCCATCGTCGTCGGTGGTGTGGGCCTCTTCATCCTGCATGGTCAGGAGCTGACGAACTGGCACATCAAGCCCGCCACGATGCTGGCGGTGGTGCTCGGCGCGGTGCTCTTTGGCATCGGCATGGTTCTCTATGGCTACTGCCCCGGCACCGGCGTGGCCGCCATCGGCGCCGGGAAGCTCGACGCGCTCGCGGGCTTCCTCGGCATGCTCGTTGGCGGCATCGCCTACGCCTTCAGCTACGACTGGATCGCTGCGAACATCCTGCCCGTGGCCGATCTCGGCAAAAAGCGACTGCCTGACCTCGTGCCATTGCCTGAGTGGGCCTGGTATGCGGGTCTCGTCGTGCTCGCCGCTGTTGTTTTTCGCCTCGTGGCCCGTTTTGAAAGAAGAAGCCTCCGCGCATGAAACACGTCATCACCTTCCTTCTTGTCCTCACGTTGGCGGTGAACGCGGCGGATGAGGTGATGGGCACTGGCACGCTGGAGGCACGCGTGAAGACAAGCATCAGCGCCCGCATCCAGGAGCGGCTGGCGGAGGTGCTGGTGGATCAGGGAGATCGGGCGAAGAAGGGGCAGGTGCTCGCGAAGCTCGATGATGCGGAACTGCGGCAGCAGGTGGCCATCGCCGAGGCCACGCTGGCTGCGGGGAAACAGACCGCGACGCGTGTGGAGGCTGATTTGTCACGCTCGGAGGCCGTGCTGGCGCAGGCGCGGCTGGATGAAAAGCGGCTGAAGGGATTGCTGGCATCGAGCGCGGTTTCGCAGACCGATGCGGACAAGGCAGCGGAGGCTTTGAAAGTGGCGGAGGCCGATTTGAAGCGCTCGAACGCCGCCATCGCCGAAGCGCAGGGCCAGGTGCTCGTGGCGGAAAAGACGCTGCTGCATCGCAAAGAGCAGCTCGCCTTCACACAGATCACCGCGCCGTATGACGGCCTCATTATCCGGCGGGATCGCGAGCCTGGGGACATGCTGGTGCCGGGCGCCTCGCTGATGGAGCTGATCTCGCTCGATGAGCTGTGGATTCGCGCCTGGGTGGATGAGACGGAGATGGCAAAGCTCGCACCGGGGCAGAAAGCGCGTGTCATTTTCCGCTCCGAGCCGGAGAAGAGCTATCCGGGCGTCGTCTCACGTCTGGGACGCGAGATGGACCGCGAGACACGCGAGTTTCTCGTCGATGTGCGCGTGGAGCAGCTCCCCGCAAACTGGGCCACGGGCCAGCGTGCGGAGGTTTACATCCAGACCGGTGCCGTGAAGCCATGAACCTCGCCGTCCGTGACATCCGGCACAATGCGGGCCGTTTCGCTTTCACCACGCTGGGCATTGGATTGCTGCTCATGATCGTGATGGGCATGGGCGGCATCTACCGCGGCCTCATTCATGAGGCCACGCTGCTGGTGGACCGCATCGGCGCGGATCTTTGGATCGTGCAAGGGAGCACGCGCGGCCCTTTCGCGGAGCTTTCACGCATTCCAGCGAGCTTGGAGGATCGCGTGCGTGCAGTGCCTGGTGTGGAGCTGGCTAGGCGATTTGTCTCGCACACGATCCAGCGCGAGCACCAGGGCAGACCGCTGCGCCTGGTGGTGCAGGGTTTGTCATGGCCGGAGGATCGCGGCGAGTGGATCCCGCTCATCGCAGGCCGCCCGCTGCGGCAGGCACACTATGAAATGATCGCGGATGTCTCGCTGAAGCTGCCGCTGGGAAGCAGAATGCCTCTC
>CALMTT010000126.1 GCA_937872615.1 uncultured Verrucomicrobiaceae bacterium
TGGCGAGGCCGTAGCCCCAGTGCTCCAGCGCCTCATGCGCCGCCTGCCGCACCTTCGGATGCTGCGCGAGTCCGAGGTAGTTGTTCGCGCACATATTCAGCACCGCTGCGCCACCGTTCGCACGCACGAGCGTGCCTTGCGGCGTGCTGAGCACGCGCTCGCGTTTGTAAGTGCCTGCGGCGCGGATGGCGTCGAGTTGCGTGGTGATGTGAACTTTGAAAGAGGCGTTCATGGCAGCTTGAAGCTGGGTGGTGTGTTCGTGGCAGGCCGCGTGAAGGGCTCGCCGTATTTCGTGAAGCCTTCGATGAAGCCGCCGTGCGAAAGGAAGAAGCGGCCGTCCTCGACGCCCATGAAGCGGTCGCGGCGATTCACTTTGCCGGTGGGATCGTGGCTGAACTTCGCGGTGAGCAGCTCGGTCCACTTTCCATCGGCATTGGCGAACCATTGCGGGCCAAAGAGCGCTTTGCGCTGCTGATGGCCGTTTTGGCCGCCGAAGTTTTCGCTGAAGGAATGCAGACCGCGAAGGTAGTTCCCATCTTTGGGTGCTTTGAAGCTCGCGATGAGCATCCAGCTTTGCTTCTCGGGATGGAACCAGTAGCCGCTGTAGGTAGTGTGTGTGCCTTCGGGCTTCACAGCGACGACAAACTTCTGCGCCTGGCCGGTTTTCCATCGATAAACGAGGTGCGAGTGCCCGCCGGTGCCTTCGTGGCCGAAGACACTCGCTTCGACGCCCTCGCCTTTGGCGAGGAGTTGCGTCTGATCGTCTTTCGCGACGTTGGAGCGGTCGATGGCGTTGGTGCCGTTGCCAGCGTCCCACACGGAAAAGATGATGCGCCGCTCGGTCTCCGAATTGATCTGCATGCCGAAGTAGCCGCGTGAGAAGCCGCAGGCCATATAAAAGGTGTAAAGCGGCTCCTCGACTGCGGTGACCTCGTTGTAGAAGAACGCGATCTTCTCGTCTTTTGGCGTCGGATACATCAAATGCACCGAGGCGGCGTTGCGACGCGGTTCGAGGTTGAAATGCGCATCGGCGGTCGCAGGTCCGTCAAGCACGAGGGCTTCGATGAGGCCTTTGCAGCCCTCTTTTGAGGTCAGTTCAAACTTCGCGTAACCGGGTTTCGCGATCTCGAATTCGCCAAACGAGGCCACGCCATTCGTCACGGTGGCTTCGCGGCTCGTTCCGCCGACCTTGAGGCTCAAAACGCAGCCTTCGTCACCTTTCACGCGAAGGCTCGCGGTGAGCTTGCCGGGCGTTTTGATCTCGCCGAACCATGAGATGCGCTGTTTCGCGTCCTTCCAGCCGCCGAGGCCTTTTTCCTTCGAGAACTCGACTCCGCGGAAGTCGGGATCGCAGTAAGCGGTGAAGGCGGGAACGCTGATTTCAGCGTGAGCGAGCGAGACGAGGCAAAAGAGGGCGAGTGGGGCGAAAGAAGCTTTCATTTCCAAGGAGTGGATTCAGGAGTGAAGGTGCTCCCGGTCTCATTCGTGACCAGGATGCGGCAGAAGCCGGACGCAGGAGCGCCATCGAACGCGACGCGCTGGATGCCAGGCGCGAGTTCGCCGAGGTCCTGTGATTTTGCCCAACGGTGATCGAAGGTGAGCGCGTCCTCGGGTCCGAAGAAGACCTTCGCCTTGCTGCGTGTCTTCGCGGTGGTTTGCAGATCGAGCTCCACATGCACTTTGCTGCCTTGACGCACGATGCGCTTCACGGCGATCGAGGTTGGCAGGACAAGCTGTTTCAGCGCGGCCTCGCTCATGTAGTCGGGCATCGACTTCATGGCGGGCGCGGTGACATCGACACCTTTCGGATAGCGGTAATGAATCATGCCGCCCATGGCCATGCGGAACCAGCCGTCATTGCTCAGCGACCATAGGCAGTTCGTCTGCTCGCGGTTCGCGTCCGCCTTGCTGCCGTTCATGACGTCGAGCTGATGCCATTTGCCTTTGTCATCCTGGCACCAGCCGCGGAAGTCGGCCGCGCGCATGATGTGCCCGGTGCGCTCGATGTGCGGCGGGCCAGGCACCTCCACAAAACAACCTGGCAGCAGGGTTTCCACGCTGCGTTTCTCCGACCACTTGCGGCCGCTGGCATAGAGCCGCCACTGGCGCGTCTGCTGATCGAGAAACCAGCCGGTGTAGGTGTCGTAGGGCTTGCCTGGCTCGATGCGCAGCGCGAGCACGGTGGAGGCGATCTTCTGGCCTTCGTAGGGATTCCAGTCGCGCAACTTCACACCGGTGCCCTCGTGATCAAAGTGGCCGAAGGTCGCCTGTGGATGTCCGATGGCGAGCAGGTGCGAGAGCTGCACGATCGGTGGCTCGGCTGCGCCACGCTGAAACGACCACATGGAGAAATTGATGCCGCCGGAGGTGTGGTCTGCATTGAACGTGGAGCCGAAGTAGCCAAACGGCGTCGTGATGGGTGAGTAGAAATCTTTTTCGCCAAAGATCGGCCGCACCTCCATGATCCAGAGGCGGCTCTGCGCCGCGCCCAGCGTGGAGCTTTTGAATCCGCTGTGAATCGCCGCCGGACGCCAGCGTGCGCGGAGCAATTGGGCACCTGCCATGCCTGCGCCGCTCAATTCGATGCTCTCGATCGAGCCCGGCCCTGTCGGTGACAAAACGAGGTCCACACGGCCTACTTTGGCGTTTTTGATCTCAAAGCCACCCGACGCCGTCGCCTTTGCCTCGCCGAGTTCCACATTGAAACGACCGCTGCCGTTGATCTTGCCTGACGTGCAAGAGTATGAGCCGGGTCCAAACGGCGAATCGCCATTAGAGACGATCCCTGAGTTTGTCAATGCGCCCAATGGACGGCGCGAGACCGATACGATGGCGACATGGGCATGCTCGTCGTGGTACTACGTGCGATTTGCAGACCCGCACAATGACGCGATGATCGGCGACCCCGAAGCCATCAAATATTGGACGCCCGTTGATATGTATGTCGGCGGCGCGGAGCACGCCGTGTTGCATTTGCTTTATGCGCGCATGTGGTTCAAGGTGCTGCATGACATTGGCATCGTGAATGGAATCGAGCCGTTTCAAGCATTGCGCAATCAGGGCATGATCCTCTCGCCACAAAAGAAGGTAGACGAAAAAGGGCGTGAATACTTTGAGAAGATGAGCAAATCAAAGGGCAACGTCATCACACCCGATGAGGTGATCGCCGAGCACGGCGCGGATGCGTTGCGCGGGTTTGAGATGTTTATCAGCGACTTTGCGCAGACGGTGCCATGGAACACAAACGGTGTGC
>CALMTT010000127.1 GCA_937872615.1 uncultured Verrucomicrobiaceae bacterium
AGCGGCGGCGCTGATGGCCGCGCCCGTTCGCATCAGGGGGAGTCGGCTGTCCTGCGCAGCGCGGGAGGCGCCACGTTTCGCCACGCCTGCACGATCGCGCTTCTGAGGGCGGCCTCGTCGGCCGCGGCCAGGATCACCGACGTCCAGCCCTTGCGACCCCATCCGCCCTTGACCGGCGCGAAAATCCCCGGTTCGGCGCCGACGAGGATTTCCTGCTGCTCGATCCTGCCACGGTGCGTCAGCGCTACATCGAGGTGCAGAAGCAGTTCGCCACCGACCTCAAGGAAGGCTTCCGCAAGCATCAGATCGACTACTTGAGCCTGCCGACCGATGAATCGCACTCGATGGCCCTGCGGAACTACCTCGCGCTGCGCATGCGCTGAGAATCGGCCTTCGCACGAACTCTTCTTCAAGAGTTGATGGGGTGCTCCTCTCGTGGTTGGACACGAGCCGCAGTTATCTCAGCGACTTTGGGATGGGCGGGCCTCAATGGCATACCAGACGCTGTTACGGTTGTAGTAGTCGATGCCGCTGAAGGTGGCGGCTTCGGTCACGATGGGCGGTGGTGTGGTAGATCGTGTGCTCAGGGCACCGCCAACTTGGCAAACCCAGTTTCCCCACACTCTGTCAATTCCCCGTAACCGGTAACCGGGGTATTCCTGCCCCCCCTTGGGCGGTTCGGAGTCCGGAATCAACACCGTACCCGGGCCGGTTCAGGGCGACACGTTCACGCGACTTGCTAAGGCATGCGTTTGACTTGTCAAAGCGGCACGGCATCAGGACAACGAAATCATCAGGTTGGTCGCATGCCTACTGAAGTCGTGGCTCCACGTTTCCCCGCACCGCGTTTGAAACCGCCAGAGCCGGTGTACCGGGATAAGCGCATTGGAGGCGGGCGTTGGCATGCTCAGTGAGAGTGGGCCTTCTTTTCTCCGTCAAACGCAGGAAGCGTAAAGCAGATAAAGGCGGCCCCGAGTGTGCAAACGCGGGCTGCTGAAACCCGCCGCAGGCTCCCGCCAAAGGAGCGTTCGAAACCGAGAAGCCAATCTGATCTCACTTTTCCAAGTGGGTTGGCCCAGCCAATGCCATTAGTTGGCCGTGGGATTCAATCCAATCACCAGCGAGCACAGCTTCGGCCGTGCTCGCGTCGTTTTAGCCAATTTCCCCGCAAGCCGTCCAAGCCGTCTGCGGTAGGCACGACACACCAATAGGTGCCCATTCCAACCGGGTTCAGAAACTGACCCGTCCCTCCCCTGCCCCGATTTGGCATTGGAGAGCCCTTTCGTTCTCGGGGCACCTTTGGCTCCTTCGAGGCACGTCCACCTGCCTCGTTCCGACTTTTTGCTTTTTTCTCGGTTTCTATAGTGAGCCTCGCCTCGCTTCTTTTCTCACTCAGGCTGCCTTTTTGGACTTGTTTTAGGCCCATTCACCCCTGATTCCCACTTTTGAGGCCCCAAATCGCCCAAAACAGGCCCTTTTTGGGCCTTTCGATTCTCACTTTTACAATTTTATGATAAATTTGTGATTCCTGTCTTGCAATGATTCTCATGTTGTATATAATTTCCACAACATCAGAAACAGCCATGACCGCTCTCCGCAACACCCTCATCGCCGCCTCCGCCCTCCTCCTCGCGGCTTTCGTTGCTCCCGCCTCCGCTCAGCAAGGCTACTACGCCGCCGGTCACTACACCGCTCCCCAGGCCCAGGCCGCCTACGCCCAGCAGCAGGCCGCTGCTTACGCTCAGAACCAGGCCGCTTGGGCCGCTTACTACCGCCAGCAACAGGCCAACGCCCAGGCTTGGGCTGCTTACCACGCCCAGCAGGCCGCTGCTGCTGCCGCCGCTCGTTCCGCTCCCCGCGCCACTCCGGTCGCCGCTCCTCGCGCCGCCGCCCCTGCCGTTGGCAACTCCTCCCAGATCCGCTTTGACGGCCGTTTCGCCTCCGTCGGCGCTTCCGCCCCTGCCCAGCTCCAGCACGCTGTTTACGCTGCCAACACCCTCCAAAACAAGCCCTACGTCCGCGGTGGTGGCCACGCCAGCGTCGAAGACAACGCTTACGACTGCTCTGGCAGCGTTTCTTATGTCCTCATCAAAGCCGGCCTGCTTCGCGCCCCCCTCTCCTCCAGCGCTTTCTCCACCTATGGCGAATCCGGCCAGGGCCGCTTCATCACCATCTGGGTCAAGCCTGGCGAGCATGTTTTCATGACCATCTGCGGTCTTCGCATGGACACCTCCGGCCAGATCACTGGCGAAGGCCCCCGCTGGCGCACCAAGAGCCGCAGCTATGCTGGCTTCACCCCCCGTCATCCTGCTGGCTTTTAATTCTCATTTTTGTGACGCGATTCTCACTCTCGAAATCAAGCCGCCCAACAAACCTGCGAATCAAATCCTCTCAAAGCCTCCAAATCACCGCTTTTCACTCCCAAACCTCTCACGCCTGACACCACCATGAACGCCTTCACCTCCTCCAACTCCACCGCCGCCACCTCCGCCGCCGAAATGACCTTGGGCTGGAACGCAATGCCCGCCTACGGCGAGATCATGCAGGAACTCCGCGGCCTCGACTACATGGACATGCCCGCCCCGAAGGCTCCCGCCGCCAAGACCAACCTCTTCCTCGAGTCCTTCTGGTCCTCCATCCGCCACAACCTCATCGCCATGGCCGCGTGAGCCACATGTAAGCAGCGGATGCAGGCACAAAAAAGCCCGGAACATCTCCTGTTCCGGGCTTCTTCATTAAATGAACCCTTTGATCAGTTTTTGATCTCCTCGCCGCTCTGGGCGTTCGCGAGCGTGAAGGTCTCGCGGTGGTAGGTGGGATCAGTGCGGAAGGTGAGACGAGCTCCGTATTTGCGCTCGAGGGCCACAAGGTGCTCGCCGTCCTCGGTCTTGAGCCGCTGCATGACATCCGGATGGACCACCACGAGGACACTGCGATCATTCTCAGGCAAGCGGCCGAGCACGGCGCTGAGGCGGCGCTGGAGCTCGACGGACATGGTGATAGGCGTCTTGACCTGGCCATGGCCTTTGCAATACGGGCAGGGCTCGTAAAGCGTGGTGCCGAGGGACTCGTTGAGACGCTGGCGGGTCATCTCCATCAATCCGAAAGGACTAATCTGAGTGACCTGCGTCTTGGCCTTGTCCCGCTTCAGGTGCTGCAGCATGGCTTTGTAAACAGCCTGCTGGTCCTTGCGGTGCTTCATGTCGATGAAATCGACGACGATGAGACCGCCCATGTTGCGCAGGCGGAGCTGGCGGGCAACTTCGGCGGCGGCTTCGAGGTTGGTTTCGGTGAGCAGCTTGTCCTGGTCCTTGTTGCCCTTGTTGCGCCCAGTGTTGACGTCGATGGCGACGAGGGCCTCGGTCTGGTCGATGACGATATAACCTCCGCAGGGCAACCAGACCTGGCGGTAGAAGGCGTTGTCGATCTGCTTCTGGATCCCGTAGTGCTCAAAGAGAGCAGTCTGGCCTTGGTAATAGTTGATGCGGCGTTTCGCGCGCTTGGAGATCTGCGTGGCGAGCTTTTGCATGCGCTCGACGGTGGCCTGGTCGTCGCAGGCGACCTCGTCGATGTCCTCGGTGAGGAAATCGCGCACGGTGCGCTCGATAAGATCAGGCTCCTGAAGGCAACAGACGGGCGCCGGCTGGCTGTCACGCACGGCGACGGTGTCGTTCCACTGCTCAATGAGGATGTTCAGATCGCGGATGATGTGGCGGGCGCGCTTGCCCATGGCCTCGGTGCGGAGGATGACGCCCATGCCTTCAGGAAGATCGATGTCTTCAAGGATCTTGCGCAGGCGAGCACGCTCCTTCGGATCTTCAATCTTGCGGGAGATGCCACAGGTATCGTTGAGCGGCATCAAAACGAGCAGGCGACCGGCCAGCGAGATGTTCGTGGTGACACGCGGGCCCTTGTTGCCAACGGGCCCTTTGGTGACCTGCACCATGATCTCGGAGCCGACGGGATACAAAGTGGGGATGTCCTTGGATTCGATGCGCTTCTTCTTCTTCGCGCCGCGGCGATTGACTTCCTCCATGCCTTCGAGCGCGGCGGGGATGGCGTCCCAGAAGTGAAGGAAGGCATTCTTGTCGAGTCCGATGTCGATGAACATGGCCTTGAGGCCCTGCTCGATGTTACGGATGCGGCCCTTGAAGACGCTGTTGATGATGCTCGAGGTGCCGACGCGCTCGATGTTGTATTCTTCGACCACACCGTTATCGAGGAGAGCCACGCGGTTCTCGAGCTTCTCACAGTTGATGACGAGGCGGACGCCGGTCTTGATGTCTTTTTTACCCGTGAGGAGCTCGCGGATGCGCTGAATGAAAGTAAGGGCCATGGTTTGTTGATGGGGAGGCTGTTGGAATGAGGGTGCGGGTGATCTTCAACGATTGAAGAACCTGCGGAAAAGGCCGCCACCAGAAGGGGCGGGTTGAGGTTGGGATGCGCCTCCCCGGCTGAAGATTCCAGTCCGGCTCACAGGCACGGCTTTGGGAACATTCTGGCTGGAGCTGGCGTTGCCGGATCCAGAGGAGCCGGACTGTCGGTTGATGTTCGGCCGCGCGCTTTTGCGCGGGGCCGGTTCATCGTTCGACTCGCGAACCGGCGCACCTACGCCAGTGTCGCCGTCGTCATCCGTGCCCGGTGCCACTGGCACCGCCACATCGGCGTATTCGACAGAGGGAATGTGTCGGAAATGTCCTTCCGCCGGCGGCATGGAGTCGACGGCGATCTGGAAGGAATTGTTGTCGATGGCGAGGCACTGCTCGAGCACGCGACGTGCGACAGGCGCGGCGCAACCGCCACCCGATTTGCCATTCTGAACGAGGACTGCGCAGGCAAAACGAGGATTCTCATACGGTGCGAAGCTGATGAACCACGTGTGGTTGTCATCGACCTTCACGTTGCGCTCATCGCGGCGCCAGTTTTGCGCGGTGCCGGTTTTTCCAGCCACCTCGATGCCAGGGATGCGGGCGGACTTGCCGGTGCCACCAGGGTCATTGACGACCTTCCACATGCCTTTGCGGATCACTTCGATCTCGACGGGCTTCACTTTCGTCGAAAGGTCCGCGCGGATGCTGGGCTGATTTTCGAGCACCACCTTGTCGCCATCCATGACACGCTTCAGAAGATGCGGTTTCCACGATTTGCCCCCATTGGCGACCGTGGCCGTCACGGAGGCCATTTGCAGCGGCGTGGCCAGCACGCTGCCCTGACCGATGGAGACGTTTGCTGTGTAGCCATCACTCCAGCGCTCGTTGGGGCTGTTCGCACGCAGCCACTCCGGATTCGGCAGGATGCCGCCGCTCTCGTCATCGAGCTCCACGCCGGTTTTTTCCCCCACACCGAGCATGCGTCCGATCTCCGTGATGCGGCTGATCTTCGCGTCGTTGCCATAGCGGTAGAAGAAGCAGTTGCAGGACTTCATGATGGCATCGCTCAGGCGCAGCGTGCCGTGTGAGCCACCGCTCTGGCGTTGAATCCAGCACTGCATGCTGTTCGTGCCGTAAGTGACGGCACCGGAACAATTGTAAGCGTTCATCTGGATGCCCGCGAGGCAGCCCGCGAAAGAAATCGGAATCTTGAAGGTGGAGCCGGGAGTAAAACCGCGAACGGCGCGGTTCATGAGTGGGTTGGTCTTGTTCTCTGTGAGGGCATCCCAGTCGGCCTGGCTGATGCTCGGAATAAACTTGTTGGGATCGTAAGAGGGCACGGAGGCCATGGCGAACACCTCGCCGCTGGTCACCTCAATGAGCACCACGGCACCGCGCCCTACTTTGGCATCCCTCAGCGCTTTTTCGGCCACGACCTGCATTCGCGCATCAAGGGTGAGATACACATCATTGCCCTTGTGAGGCGGTTCGTAGCTCTTTTCACCCACCATGCGGCCACGACGGTCTTTTTGCATGGTGCGCACACCAGGCTTGCCTCGCAGGTGATCATCAAAACTCTTCTCCACCCCAGCGACGCCATACTCATCGGGCACGAAGTAGTTCCATCCCTTGCGATCCTCGGCAGAAGAGCGCTGATCATCTGGAAGGCTCACATAACCGAGGATATGGCAGGCGAGAGCGCCTTTCGGATAGACGCGAGAGGCACGCTCATCGACGGAGACGCCTGGCAACCCGAGATTGTGCTCAGCGATCTGACTGAACTCGGCGAAGGTAAGGTTGTCGCGATACACCCAGGGGACCGCGGCACCGAAGGTGCGGTAATGCACGCGCATCCCCTCGCTCTCCGCCTCACGATCGGCCTCGGTGGCATACTTGCGCTCCACGCCGAGGCGCTGGAGATGCGGTTCGATGATCTCGCTGAAGATCTTCACAATGTCCGTTTCCTGGACCTCGCGGGTAATCTTGTTGCTGTCCGGCTTCATGAAGACACGCTTGGGCGTGTTGCCATTGTTGAGACGTTTGTATTCATCGACCACCTCGGCGAGATTCACACGAACTTCGAAGGTGGCCTTGTTCGCCGCCAAGGTGACTCCGTTGCGGTCCTTGATCTCGCCACGCGGGCCTGGGATACGGGCACGCTCCTCCTTGGCCCCAGGGATCATCTTGGCGAACTCCTCCTTCCGCATGATCTGTAGCGACCACAGACGATACGACAGCAACGCGAACCCGCCGAGCACGGCGAGCGCGAAGAGATAGAGGCGGAAGCGGTATTTAACGACCATCGAATCGGTATCTCAGGCCTTCGTATTTGATTTCATAGCTCGACAGGCTGGCCAGCGAGTAGAGCAGCAGGAAAATGAGCGGCGCGGCGAGCATCGCAAGCATGGTGTCCGTCCCCATCTTGATCCAAACCATGGGCTGAAACTCCAAACTGCCACGCAGGAAGGTCATCACGATGTATTGCAGCAGCAGCCAGGAAAAGGTCACTGCGCCCACCATGAGCACGGGAAGTTCCAGACGACCGCGTTTGAACAAAGGTCGAATGCCCTGCATCAGCGTGCCGAGCATGCCGAAGATGGCGATGGAAAGACCGAATGGGAGCGCCATCGAGGCGGAGAACTCCGCGCCGCTATCTTCACCGAACAAATCGAGGCCGCCGCCCATCGCCTCGCTCACACCGGGCAAATGTCGCGCATCCCACAAGAAGCCTGTGCAGAAGGCCAGCACCAGCATGACTGGAAAAGGAACCGCCACCGATGCCGCGAAGAAGAACACGGCGGGAAGGAAGAGTGTGGCAAACTGCGCGATCTCCAGACCGGGGATGAATTCCTGCACAAGAAAGCTCAGCAGCAGCAGGATGAAAACGATGGGATGGAACAGCATGGCGGCTCAGGGCTTGGTGGTGTTCACGGGTATCGCGGCGGGCACTTCAGGCGTCACGACACTCTGCATCTCGATCACAAACACATGCTCGATCGTGGAAAAATCGACCGCCGGCTCGATGATGGCCTCGCCGGTGATCTCCTTGTTTTCAAAACGCTTCACCCGACCGAGCAGCAGGTCTTTGGGAAACACACCGCCCTCGCCGGTGGAATACACGCTCGCTCCGGCATTGATGGTCGCGTTCAGGCTGAGGAAGCGCAAACGCAGGTCCGGCTTGATATCGAGCGCCGCACGCTCGCCGGAAAGGATCCCCTGCTCCAACGTGCCTTCAATGCGTGCGGAGACGCGGCAGAGTTCGTCGGTGAGAAGAATCACCTTCGCCATGTTGGCCGATAGCGTGGATGTTTTGCCCACGAGGCCCACTGATGTGATCACCGGGCTGTCCGTGCCGATGCCATCGAGCGAGCCTTTGTCGATGATGAGGCTATTCCACCAGGTGCTCGCATTGCGGCGGATGACCTTGGCTGCCGTCATCTTGAAAGGTGATGACTGCTTGAACTCGATCAACTGACGCAGCTTCGAGTTTTCCTCGATGACCTGATTGTATTTCTGCTGGATGATGCGCAGACGCTCCATTTGCACGAGAACGTCGTCGTAGTTTCTCTTGAGCGTCTTGGGATCGAGTGGAGGCGCCATCACATTCGTGGCAGCCTGCTCGATGGCCGCGCTCGAATGAATGAACGGAGAGAAAAGGCCCAAAACTTTTCCTTGGATCTCGCGCGTCGTGGGCGTGTCCAGCGTGAAGATGGACACGAGCCCTGCGATGAAGATCAGGAGCGCGATGAGATTGAGTTTCTTCATGGCCTGGTTGGAGTTGGCGTGACGCGCTTGTCAGGCCGATGGCTGGCATCAGCGGCAGCCGCGTCACGCGGCCTGTGTGATCAAACTTCTGTCGTGCTCACCTTGCGAAGGAACTCAAGCTCGTTGAGCACGCGGCCAGCACCTTCACCGACAGCACTCAGCGGATCCTCCGCCACATGCACCGGCAGCGCGGTTTCTTCCTGCAGCAGCTTGTCGAGGCCGCGCAGCAAGGCACCGCCACCGGCGAGCATGATACCGCGGTCCACAAGGTCGGCAGAAAGCTCCGGCGGGCAGCGTTCGAGTGTCGTGCGCACCGCATCGATGATTGCATTGAGCGGCTCCAGCATGGCTTCGCGCACTTCCTGGCTCGTGATCGTGATCGTCTTCGGAAGACCGGCCACCATGTCGCGGCCTTTCACTTCCATCGTCGTTTCCTTGCCAAGCGGGAACGCAGAACCAACGCGCAGCTTGATCTCTTCAGCCGTGCGCTCACCAATCATGAGATTGTAGGCACGCTTCATGTAATTGATGATCGACTCGTCAAGTTCATCACCTGCCACGCGAACGCTGCGGCTGTAAACAATGCCGGAGAGCGAGATGATCGCCACCTCCGTGGTGCCGCCGCCGATATCAACAATCATGTTGCCCGCCGCTTCTTGAACAGGAAGGCCCACACCAATGGCCGCGGCCATCGGTTCCTCGATCAGGTAAACTTCGCGAGCACCGGCCTGTTCCGCGCTCTCTTTGACCGCACGCTTTTCCACTTCGGTGATGCCTGAAGGCACCGCGACGACGACACGCGGTCCGCGCATCGGACGGCGACCGCCCTGCACCTTGCGAATGAAATGGCGCAACATCGCTTCCGTCACGCGGAAGTCCGCGATGACGCCATCTTTGAGGGGGCGGATCGCGGTGATGCCGCCGGGCGTGCGACCCAGCATGCGTTTCGCATCGTCACCGACCGCAACAACCTCGTTGGAGCCGGACTTAACCGCCACCACTGAGGGCTCGCGAAGGACGATGCCGTGATCTTTTACATAGACGAGAGTGTTTGCTGTGCCGAGATCGATGCCGATGTCGTTAGCTACGAATCCAAAAAGTTTGCCGAACATTTGAAAATTGATTTTAAAGAATGAAGAAAAGAAGTGAGAAAAAGTCGCAGAACTGAAGAACGGCAGGCGGTGACTCTTTCCAGCTTTTTTAAGAATCACGAAAAGCCGAGCCGCATACAGAATTCAGGCCCCTGAAAGTAGAAGCGCCTGAAAGAGCGTCAAGAGAGACTTTCTCCCCCTCCCGAGTCCCGTTTCCGAACCATTTGGGGGATTTCAACCCCATGGTGCCCCCCCTGCTCACCGCCTCCGCCACTCGGATAAAGACTACCGGGCATAAAAAGCCGGGCTGGCGATGAAGCCAGCCCGGCGACTATCAGGACCGCTTTTGAGGCGTCCGAGGGATTAATGTTCGTATCCAGCCTCACCGTGCTCGGCGAGGTCGAGACCGATGGTTTCCACTTCCGTGTCCGGACGGAGGCCGACGACGATCTTCACGATGAGCGTGATGACAAGGGTGGCGACAACGCTCCACACGATGGTAAGAGCCACCGCCTTGAGCTGATTGCCGAGCAGGCCTTCTTTGAGGCCACCGACGACAGCGTTTGCCTTCTCGTCGGCGAACACGCCGGTAAGGATGGCACCCAAGGTGCCGCCGACGCCGTGGACGCCAAAGGTGTCGAGGGCGTCATCATAGCCCAGGATACTCTTCAGATAGGCAACAGCCAGGAAAGGAATCACACCAGCGAGCACGCCAATGATGACCGACGAAGTAGCGGTGACAAAACCAGCGCCAGGAGTGATGACAACCAGGCCAGCGACGATGCCCGAGCAGAAGCCGAGGACGGAAGGCTTGCCACGAAGCACCCACTCAAGCATGGCCCAGACGAAACCAGCGGTCGCGGCAGCGAGCGTGGTGGTCATGAAAGCATTGGCAGCGATGCCATCGGCACCAAGAGCAGAACCAGCGTTGAAACCATACCAGCCGACCCAGAGCATGCCAGTGCCGACGGCGCAGAGCACCATGCTGTGAGGAGCCATCTTCTCCTTGCCGAAGCCTTTGCGCTTGCCGACGAGCAGGCAGAGGATGAGGGCGCTCCAGCCGGAGGTCATGTGAACGACCGTGCCGCCCGCGAAGTCGAGCGCCTTGATGGTGGCGTCCGGGTTAAGTGGTCCGCACATGAAGCCTGTCGCGCTCCACACCATGTGAGCGAAGGGGAAATACACCGCGAACATCCAGAGGGCGACGAAGACGAGCACGGAGATGAACTTCATGCGCTCGGCGATGGCACCGACGATGAGCGCCGGGGTGATGATGGCAAAGCTGAGCTGGAACATGGCCCACATGGCATCACTGATCCACCAGTAGCCAGCGCCGGCGGCGTAAGGAGACACGCCATCGAGCATTTTGTATTGGAGATCGCCGATGAAGGCGTTTCCAGCCCCAAAGGATAGGCTGTAACCACAGGCCCACCAGAGGATGGTGACGAGACCTGCGATGCCCATGCACTGGGCCAGCACGCTGAGGACGTTCTTGCTGCGAACGAGACCGCCGTAGAACAGAGCGAGACCAGGGAGCGTCATGAAGATCACGAGCGCGGTGCTGATCATCTGCCACGCGTTGTGGCCAGGGCCAGGGCCGGCGATGTTCGAGGTCCACGTTTTGTCGCCATCCTTACCCGGCTGGACATTTTGCACATACTTCTCCAAATCGAAGATGCGCTGCTCAAGCGTTGGGCCGGCAGGCGCTGCTTCCGCGGCAGGAGCGGGAGCTGGTGCTGGTGCTGGGGCCGCCGCAGCAGCAGGCGCCGGCGCGGGGGCGGCAGCGTCCTGAGCGGAGAGTTCAGTGGTGAATGACAACCCTGTTGCCAGGGAGAAGACCGCAGCAAGAAGAGTGCTGCGCCAGCGATGGTTGGTGTTGTTCATCATGGACTTGGGGCGAGTCTTGGCTCGTGATTTGCTGTCTAAGCAATGGCTGTGCCAAGTCGGAAAAAAATTCCCCGGTGCCTTTTCAGACACCGGGGAAATGGCCACCAAAAACGTTGTGGTCCGACTTGATCAGGACCGGGTGTTGGTCTGGAAGTCGGGGTAGGCCACGTTGCCGTGCTCACCCACATCGAGACCCTCATGTTCCTCTTCAGCCGAGACGCGCACTCCGAAGATGGCCTTGATGATCAGCCAGAGCACCAGTGAGAGGACAAACACCACTCCGCCAACAAGCAGCACTCCCTTGAGCTGCTGCATGAACTGCGCGCCAGGTGTGAGACCGGTGTCGAGAGCGGCCACCGCCTTGGCGACTTCCGTGTTGTAGAAGAGGCCGAGGGCAAGAGTGCCCCAGATGCCGTTCACAAGGTGCACGGAGAGAGCACCCACCGGATCGTCGATCTTGATTTTGTCGAAGAACAGAACCGCGAAGACCACGAGCACGCCACCCACGAAGCCGATGATCGCACCAGAGGTGAAGGTGGTGAAGGCGCAGGGGGCGGTGATGGCCACGAGACCGGCAAGGCAGCCATTGATGACCATCGAGAAGTCAGGCTTCTTGAGCACCAGCCAGGCGGTGATCAGCGCTCCAAGCGTGCCAGTGGCTGCAGCGATGTTGGTGTTCACCAGCACGTGGGAGATGGCAGCGCCGTCCATGGCAGCCATCGTCGATCCCGGGTTGAATCCAAACCAGCCGAGCCAGAGGATCAGCACGCCGAGCGCAGCACTGGTCATGTTGTGACCAGGGATCGGGCAGACCTTGCCATCCTTGAACTTACCCTTGCGGGCACCGAGGACGATCACACCAGCGAGAGCGGCCCAGCCACCCACCGAGTGCACCACCGTCGAGCCGGCGAAGTCGCGGAAGTTGCCGAAGAAATCGCCTTCTCCAGGAGTCATGCCAAGGATGCCGCCACCCCAGATCCAATGACCGGAGACCGGATACACCAGCGCCACGAGGATGAAGGAGAAAATCATGAAGCTGTGGAACTTGATGCGCTCAGCCACGGCACCGGAGACGATGGTGGCAGCGGTTCCTGCAAACACGAGTTGGAAGAAGAACTTGGCCCACAGCGGTGTCGGGGTCCAGTTGATGGCGCTGTAAATGCCCTCATACTTCGTCGTCGAGAAGGGGTTCATCGACATATAGGCCTCGCCAAGCGCCGGCGAATTATCGGCACCGCCCACGAAGAACGATCCGACTGTTGCCAGCCACGGCGTGGTGCCGTCAGCAAACATCAAATCCCAACCGATGAACCAGAAGGACAGCGTGGAGATGGCGAAGACCACGAAATTCTTGAACAGGATGTTCACGCAGTTCTTCGACTGGCAGAGACCTGACTCCACCAGTGCGAAGCCCGCATTCATCCAGAACACAAGGAAACCTGCGACCAGCACCCACACGGTGTCGAGCCCCACTCGCAGTGCACTGAGCGCGGCGGGATCGATGGCCGGCGCGGCAGCCTCTGCAGGAGAAGCGGCAGCGGCTACAGCTGGCGCGGCGGGTGCCGCCGCGGCGGCTGCATCCTGGGCGCTCAAGTCACCGAGGCTAAGGGCTAGTGTGGCGAACGCGGCTGCTGCCATTATGGCAAAGCCGCTCCAAGGGCGGTGGGTGGGATGTGTTTGGAGCATAGGGATGAGTGTCAGGACGACGTATCACTGGCTAAGCATCGCTTGTGCCAATTCTGGAAACCTTTTCTTCTTCATAGGTGTCCAGAGGTATCAAACTCGGCTTTCATCTCACGATTCGAGTGACTTTCCTGCCTTCTGAAACAACATCAGCCATGGCTCAATACACTGTACAACCCGGAGATAATCCTTCCAAGATCGCCAAGGCTTTTGGCATGACGTTGGCGCAATTTCAAAAGCTCAATCCAGGCCTCATCGAGTATGGCACGGGCAATTGGAAGGTGCTCTTCCCCGGCCAGATTGTGAATGTGAATGGTGTCGTCACAGGCCTTCCACCCGAGACCACGGCCAGCGCTCCGACGAGCTTTGCCGCGCCGCCGCCGTGGATGCAGATCGCCATCATGGAGCAGGGCGTGCAGGAATGGGCGCAGGGCGATAACCCACGCATCATTGAGTATTTGAAGAGCTGCGGCCTGCCGCAAAGCCTGCTCCACGATGAGACAGCCTGGTGCGCGGCCTTTGTGAACTGGTGCATCCTACGCTCAGGCTACAAGCCGATAGGCAGCGCCAAAGTCTCCGACTGGTGGGGCTGGGGCCGTCCCGTCGCCGCCACCTATGGAGCCATCGTCATCACCCAGCCGCTCACCGTCGATCAGGCCAGCAGCGGCCACATCGGCTTTCTCCACGCCGTGGATGCGAACAACGTCTGGCTCCTCAGCGGCAATTCCAAGAACCAGGTGCGCATCGCCGCCTATCCGAAAAACAAGCTCATCCACAACGCACCGTATCGCTGGCCTTATTGAGCCGCGTAAACCGTCGGATCAGCGATCCCCGCCAGCGCAAAGGCCTCGTCCCAGCTAATTTCACGCCATTCATCGCCTTCGCGTTTCATCGGTACACGCACGCGATTGGGATCGTCATGGATGTCCTTGATCGCGACCGCCTTGGGACAGATGTGGCCGCGCGAAAACGGATCCTTGTCGTCGCCGCGAATCGAGGCGATTTCATCGCCACGCAACTTGAATTCCAATCCGCAGATAGCTTCGCACAGGTGGCAGGCGCGGTAAACGGTGCGTTCCGGCGGCTTGGGCAAGGTCGCGCTCATGATTCAGATGCCTTTGATGAGATGCTCGATCAGTATCTTCGCACCGATGGCGATGAGAATCACGCCGCCGACGATGTCCGCGCGCTGTGCCGCGTGTTTTCCAAGCCGTGCGCCAAAGTGCACGGCAGGCACGCACAATACGGCCGTGACGATGCCGATGGTCGCCACCGTCGGCGCCAGCGCGAAATCGAGCAGCGAGAAACTCACGCCCACGGCCAACGCATCGAGCGAGGTGGCCACACCCAGCGTCATGAGGTGCGCGAATGTGAAGGGCGACGCAATGTTTTCTTCACCCGCATGACGCGCCTCACGGATCATCTTGACGCCGAGGAAGGTGAGCAGCGCGAAGGCGATCCAATGATCCCAGGCATCCAGTGCGCCCGCAAAAGCGCGTCCGGCGAAAAACCCGATCAGCGGCATTACGGCTTGAAAGGTCCCAAACGTGGCGCCCATGCGAATGGCCTGCGCCCACGTTGGCGAGCGCACTGATATGCCGCTCACAATGGACACGGCCACGGCGTCCATGGCGAGAGCAAAGGCGGTGAGGAGGGTGTCGAGGGTCAAGAGAATAGGTCCGATGGGTGGTCTTGCTCGCCTCTTCAGCCCGTTCGCCCTGAGCCTGTCGAAGGGCCTTGATCATTCTTGCCCTTCGACATGCTCAGGGCGAACGGGAAATGGATGAACCGCGCAGCATCAATACCGCAAAGAATACGAATCTCGCGCGATCGCCAACTCCGCCTGCCCCCCAAACGGCAAGGTCAATTTCCTCGCCACGTGCCCAAACGGAAAATTCGTCAGCACCGGAATGCTCAAGCGCTCGCGCAGCGTTTCGATCACATGCTCCATGCTGTAGGGAAAACGTCCTTCTTCCGGATCGCATTCGGTGAATGCGCCGAGAAGGATCGCCTTCTGTTTAGTCAGCACGCCGAGATGTTCCAGATGCAGAAACATGCGTTCGACTGCGTAGGGTCGCTCACCGATTTCTTCGACAAACAGCAGGCCGCTTTCGATATCGGGAAAGTAGGGCGTGCCGCCAAGATCCGACAGCAGCGACAAATTGCTGCCCCACAACGGCCCGGTTAGCGTTTGCGCCGTGTAGCCGTGTTCGCACTCGATTGCGCCGGTGTCCATCGCCTCGCCGCGCAACACCGGCCAGCAATGCGCTTCCATGAAAACATGACCTTCCTGTGCCTCCGGCGTATCGTCCGCGCCACCAAAATCCACCGCCGCGCCGGGGCCGGCAAAAGTGATCAGATTCGATTGCGCCAACGCGCCAAGACTCAATGCGGTGAAGTCTGAAAAACCGATCAGCGGTTTTTTCGCGCTTGCCACCAAACTCCAATCGACGCGATTCAACAAGCGCGACCATCCGTAGCCGCCGCGCACCATCATCAGCGCATCGATGGAAGGGTCGGCCAGCAGGCGGTGAAAACCGGAGACGCGCTCCTCGTCAGTACCGGCGAAATAGCGCCACGATTGCAACGCCTCCGGCGCAACGACCACGCGAAAACCCAGCGATTGCAAATTCGCCATGGACTTCTCATGACGTTCGACGTTGACCACGCCGGATGGGGCAAATAGGCCGAGGGTGGCGTTGGGAGGAAGGGGATTGGGTTTCTGGAACACGGCTTGAAATGCTCAGGGGTAGGTGGCGCAACTCATCGAACTGTCATTCCGAGCAACGCGAGGAATCTGCCTCTTCGTTGATGAACCAAACAGCAGATTCCTCGCCTTGCTCGGAATGACAAGCAAATGCAGGGACGCAATTACTTCCGCACCGCCTGCGCATCCACCACGGCCAGCGCCGTCATATTGATCAGCCGCCGCACAGTGGCGGTGGGGGTGACGATGTGCACCGGCTTGGCCGCGCCCAGCAGGATCGGCCCAATGGTGATGCCGCTGCCTGATGCGGTTTTCAACAAATTGAACGAAATGTTGGCCGCGTCGAGCGTGGGCATGACCAGCAGGTTCGCGTCGCCTTGCAATCGGGAATCCGGAAACGTTTGCGCCCGCACTGTCCCGGAAAGCGCCGCGTCGCCGTGCATCTCGCCTTCGACTTCGAGCTCCGGGTCGAGCCGGTTGAGTAACGCCAATGCATAACGCATCTTGGCCGCTGAGGGCGCATCGGAGGTGCCGAACGAGGAATGCGACAGCAGCGCCACTTTTGGTGTAATACCGAAGCGCCGAATTTCTTCCGCCGCGAGCAAAGTCATCTCCGCAATTTGCTCCGGCGTGGGATCGAGGTTCACGTAAGTGTCGGTGATGAACACGGTGTGCTTGGGCAGCATCACGGCGTTCATGGCGTAGTAGTGATTCACGCCCTTGCGCGTGCCAATGACTTGGTCGATGTAATGACGGTGCAGGGCATGCGTGCCGAACGTGCCGCAGATCATCGCGTCGGCATCGCCCTTGTGGATCATCATCGCGCTAATGAGCGTGAGGCGCCGGCGCATCTCGATGCCGGCATAGGTCTTGGACACGCCGCGCCGCTGGGTGAGCGCGTAGTACGCGTTGGTGTAATCGGGCAAGCGCGGGTCGTGGCCGGGATCGAAGACCTCGTAGTCGGTGCCGCGTGTGAGGCGCAGGCCAAACTTCTCGATATTCTTGGCGATGTGATCCGGGCGTCCCACCAATATTGGCTGGGCGATCTTGTCGTCGGCCACAATCTGCACCGCGCGCAGCACGCGCTCCTCCTCGCCTTCCGCAAACACCACGCGCTTGGGGTTCGCCTTTGCTTTGGCAAACACCGGTCGCATGATGAGTCCGGAGTGGTACACAAACTGGTCGAGTTTCTGTTTGTAGGCCGCCCAATCGGTGATCGGGCTGGTTGCCACGCCGCTGTCCATCGCGGCCTTCGCCACGGCGGGCGCGATCTTGGCAATGAGGCGCGGATCGAAAGGCTTCGGGATCAGATAATCCTTGCCGAAACCGGTCGCGGTGGAGCCATACGCCATCGCCACCACGTCGGACTGCTCCGCTTGCGCGAGCTCGGCAATCGCGTTCACTGCCGCGAGTTTCATCGCCTCGTTCACTGTGGTGGCACCCACATCGAGCGCGCCGCGGAAGATGAACGGAAAGCACAATACGTTGTTGACCTGATTCGGATAGTCCGAGCGGCCCGTCGCGATGACGGCATCGTCGCGGACGGAGCGCACTTCTTCGGGCAGGATTTCCGGTGTGGGATTTGCCAGTGCCAGGATCAGTGGATTAGCCGCCATCTTCTTGACCATCTCCGGCTTCAACACCTTGCCTGCGGAAAGGCCGAGGAACACGTCCGCCCCCTCGATGATCTCGCCCAGCGTGCGCGCGGCCGTGGCTTTGGCATAGCGCGCCTTGTTCGGGTCCATCTCCTCTTTGCGGCCTTCATAGACCACGCCGGCGATGTCGGAGACGAAGATGTTTTCCATCTTCATGCCCAGCGCGATCAGCATGTCCATGCAGGC
>CALMTT010000128.1 GCA_937872615.1 uncultured Verrucomicrobiaceae bacterium
GGTGCCGGACCCAAGACGCTTATCCGCAAGGAATGGTCCCGCCTCAACTGGGGGGCTGGTTGGCCTGGAAAGCTTCCGATGAGCACCGTCGCCGGAGACAACTATCCTTACCAGCAACCTCTTTACCAGCAATGAAACTCCTAGCTTTATATGCTTTCGTCATCGTGAGCGTGCTTGATCCCACCGTCCTCCTGAACGGGAAGGACATTCCGCCAGGACCAGACTACGAAGAAGCTGCCCGAAACCAGGCGGCGTTGACGAAGTGGTGGGCCGGCATTGGCGCTGGCCCACACTTCCTAACGAAGGCGGACCTCAAAGCGTTTGACCGTGGTGATTTCAGCCTGCTGGACAGGCTGGCGGCAGATCGAAATTCCAAGGAACTATTCAATCACCTCTTACAGACAATGTCGGCGAGTTACGGGGAAGCTATTTATCCAATTCCTTTGCCTGACGACCCTTTCATCAAATCCGACCGCTACGAGTTAAACACACGGTTTGGTGCCAAAGTCCGGGAGCAAGTGAGGCAGCGTATTTCGAGCATCCCGGGACACACGAATTTCCTCGTCGAAGGAATCGAGGAAAGCTCAAAACTGATCGGAGGGGATCGCGTGCGCTCATCGAATCTCGATTTGTTAGGCACAATTGGAAGCATGGAGGCTATCCAGCAGTTAGGGCGTTTTCTCTTTGACGACAGAAACCTTGAAGGTCCCGACTTTTACCCGGACGACGCCTGTGGCGTCAATCCGCGGCCCCAGCCGAACTCAAGTCTCGCCACAAAATCCCTGCACGACTCCCTTGGAGACGCGGCTCCGCCACCACACAACCAACTAAATGTCGAGGCGATGCGCGCGTGGTGGCTGTCTGAGGCAGGGAGGCCCTACCGGGAATGGAAGTATGAAGATGATGAACCGATGCCGCCACCGCGCAAACGTGCAGTGTCCCTGCGCCCGCCTGGAGCCAAAAGTCTGTCAACAGCCGGCAACCCAGGTCCCGCCTCGTCGCTGAACATCCCCGCCATCTGGCCTGTGCTTGTCATCCTTACCCTGGCAGCACTGGCTGTAGTGCTCGGGTTCACAAAGTTGCGCCGGAACTGAGCGGCGGACGCCGTCAGTAGGCACCTTTTTATCCGCGTTGCTCTTACACCGACACCGCCTAGAAGGGGAACATGAAACCGGTCCTTCTTATTGCCCTCGCCGCTCTCACGCTTCGCGCTGCTGATCCTGCCTCGGTGGTGCGGCAGGAGCTTCCGTCACTCGTCACGCTTTACCAAGAGCTGCACGCGAACCCCGAGTTGTCGATGCATGAGGTCGAAACGGCCGCACGCGTGGCCAAGGAGCTGCGCGAGGCCGGGCTGGAGGTCACTGAAAAGGTGGGGGGCCATGGCGTGGTGGGTGTTTTGAAGAATGGCGAAGGCCCGGTGATCCTCGTGCGCACGGATCTGGATGCCCTGCCGGTGAAGGAGCAGACCGGCGCTCCTTACGCGAGCACGAAGGTGGTGAAGGACGACCTCGGCCGCGAGGTGAATGTGATGCATGCCTGCGGTCACGACGTTCACATGACGAGCTTCATCGGCACCGCACGGGCCTTGAGCAAGCTGCGCGACCAATGGAAGGGCACCGTGGTGATGATCGGCCAGCCGGCGGAGGAGCGTGTGCTGGGCGCACGCCTGATGCTGCGGGCCGGTTTGTTCTCCAAGTTTCCGAAACCGGACAAGGCGATCGCGCTGCACTGCGCCTCGGACCTTCCTCACGGCACGGTGGGCATCGTGGAAGGCTATGCGCTGGCGAACGTGGACAGCGTCGAGATCGTGGTGAAGGGCGTGGGCGGCCACGGTTCGATGCCGCATCTGTGCAAAGACCCCATCGTGCTCGCCTCGCACATCGTGCTGGCGCTTCAAACCATCGTCAGCCGCGAAGTGCGGCCCGGTGATCCGGCGGTGGTGACCGTGGGCAGCATTCACGGCGGCACGAAGAGCAACATCATCTCCGACGAGGTGCGCCTCCAGCTCACGCTGCGCAGTTACAAGACCGAGACGCGGCAGCATCTCATCGACTCGATCAAGCGCATCGTGAAGGCCCAGGCGGAGTCCGCGGGCATGCCGGCGGACAAAATGCCGGAGGTGATCGTCTCCGATGATCAAACGCCCGCGCTTTACAACCAGCCCGCTCTTTGCGCCGAGGTGCGCCGTCATCTCGACGCAACGCTCGGCGAGGCCAACGTGCTCACTCGCGAGCCGGTGATGGGAGCGGAGGATTTCGCCGAGTATGGCCTGACGAAGGAAAAAGTGCCGCTGTGCATGTTCTGGCTCGGCACGCAGCCGCCGGACGTGGTGGCCGAGGCGAAGAAGAAAGGCATCACGCTGCCTTCGCTGCACTCGCCCTACTTCAAGCCCATTCCCGAGCCGAGCATCGAGACGGGTGTGAAGGCCATGACCTCGGCGGTGATCGGCTTGATGGCCAAGTGAGGCCAGCAGGCAAGACAACTGGAAGGCCGGGCGTAGGTTCCGCGTGCTTTCCATCTACTCCCAACCTCAAAGCGGCTTCTGCGATGGTGTCTCGCGGCGAAACTTTCTGCGCATCGGCGGCCTCGCCATGGGCGGTCTCTCGCTGAATGATGTGTTGCGGGCTGAATCCACGCAGAAGACGACGAACCGTCACAAGGCCGTCATCATGGTCTTCCTGCCCGGCGGGCCGCCGCATCAGGACATGTGGGACATGAAGCCCGATGCGCCGAGCGAGGTGCGTGGTGAGTTCAAACCGATCTCGACGAATGTTGATGGCATCCAGCTCTGCGAGCATCTGCCGCGGCTGGCGAAGATGATGGACAAATGCACGCTCATCCGCTCCATCGCGGACTCGGAGGGGCGTCACGATGCCTTTCAATGCATGACCGGCAGACCCACCAAAGGCCAGCCGCCCGGTGGCTGGCCGTCGCTCGGTGCCTGCGTGTCGCGACTGCAGGGCTCGGTGACTCCTTCCATGCCTCCATTCGTCGGCCTGGCTCCGAAAATGGGCCACATGCCTTGGGCGGACAACGGTGTGCCGGGCTTCCTCGGGGTCTCCAACGCACCTTTTCAGCCCAATCGTGAAGCGGGCACGGGCGACATGGAATTGAAGGGCATCTCGCTCGATCGTTTGCACGACCGCAAGGCCCTGCTGTCGAGCTTTGACTCGATGCGACGCGACATTGACGCCACCGGCCTCATGAGCGGCGTGGATGTGTTTCACGAGCAGGCGCTCAATGTGCTGACCAGTCCGAAACTCCTGCACGCTCTCGATTTGAGCCGCGAGGACCCGCGCCTCATCGAGCGCTATGGCAAAGGCGAGAACCGCAATCGCGATGATGGCGGCCCGCGGCTCACGAGCCACTTCCTCGCTGCCCGCCGACTGGTGGAAGCAGGCGCGAGAGTCGTGACGCTGGCCTTCAGCCGCTGGGACTACCATTCAAACAACTTCGGCCAGCTCCGCGAGGACCTGCCGCTGCTCGACGCGGGCCTCTCCGCTCTCATCACCGATCTGCATGAGCGTGGTTTGGATCAGGATGTGTCTGTCATCTGCTGGGGCGAGTTTGGTCGTACACCTACCATCAATCCGAAAGCAGGCCGCGATCACTGGCCGCGGGTGAACAGCGCTCTTCTCGCCTGTGGCGGCATGCGTCACGGTCAGGTCATCGGCGCCACGGACAAGATCGCCGCGGAGCCCACGGACCGCCCGGTGGCCTTTGGCGAGATCTTTGCCACGCTTTACCGGCAGCTCGGCACCGATGTGACCAAGGTCACGCTGCACGATCATGCCGGCCGGCCGCAGTATCTCGTCGATTCGCATCTTCCGATGCCTGAGCTGATCTGAGTCACGGATCGTCTTTGCCCGCGATGAAGTCGCGAAAGGCCTGCGCGATGCGTTGCGTCATCGCCGCGGATTCGCCGGGTAGTTTGCGACCATCAATCGCCGCCAGCGGATGCACATCGCGAGTGCTCGAAGTCAAAAAGGCCTCCTGGCAGCTCTGCAAAATGCTCAGCGGCATCGCCACCTCATGCACAGGGATGCCCGCGTGCTGGCAGGCCTCGATCACCAACGCCCGCGTGACACCAGCAAGGCAACCGCTGTCGAGCGGCGGTGTCTTCACGAGGTTGTCATGCACCACAAAGATGTTTGTGCCCGTGCCTTCGCAAAGCTCGCCACGCGTGTTCGCGAGGATCGCCTCCCCTGCCCCGCGTGCTTTCGCCTCCGCGAGGGCGCGTGCATTTTCGCCATACGAGGTCGATTTGATGCCAGCGAGGCCACCACGCTCATTTCGAGTCCACGGCACGGTCACGGCGGTTTCGGTCAGCGGCCAAGGTTTGAGCACGGAGGCCACCACGGTCATCGTCGGCGTGTCGTGACCACGATCCGAGCCCAGCGGGCCATCGCCGCTCGTCACGGTGACGCGGATGCGGGCATCTGACATGCCATTCGCATCCATCACACCCTGGATGGCGGCGATGAAGAGTTCAAAACGCGGTGCTGCGATGCCCATCGCATCACACGAGGCCACCAAGCGCTTCCAATGCCGAATGGCCGTGAACGGTTTCCCATGTCTCGCCACTAGCGTCTCAAATACGCCGTCCCCCACGAGAAAGCCATGATCGAAGGGCGAGATGCGGGCTTCGGCGGTCGGTAAGACGGTTCCATTGATCCAAATGTGGGAAGGCAGGCTCATGCGTGGCATTTTGGCCTGCGAACTCGCCTGCACGCAAGCTGACGTTGCCAGTTTCCATTCGTGCTCTAGCATCAAGCACATGAAATTGACTCACTTTGCGCTCGCCTTGATGACGGTTCTCGTCGGAATCACCGGTTATCTGGCTTGGGAAGGCCAGCAGGCCGCTCGTGGCCAGAAGGAGGAGCTCGAATTCATGCGCAAGCAACTTGAAGCCCGCGAGGCTGCGAAGCCGTCGAAGCCCGTGAGCAGCTTTGCACCGGTCAGCACGGAGCCCGTGATCTCACCGACGACCGCCACGAGCACGCCTGCTCCCATTGCCGAGCCCGCGGCACCCGTGATGCCTCCCAAAGTAGCCGCCGCAGCTCTGACCGCCCTCCAAAAGCAGGTCCTCGGCATGCCCGCCGTGGCCCAAGTGATCCAAGTCGAACGCGATCAGGGCTTTGTGGTGGTCAATGCCGGGAAAAACAAAAAATTCGCCAAGGGCCAGAAGTTTGATGTGCGGCGTGGCGACGGCGTCGTGGGCCGTGTTTCCATCTCCGATGTCATCGAAGACGCCGAGTCCGTGGCCGACATCGACGCGAAGGTCGTCCTGCCCGGTGCTCGCATCGAGCCCGGAGATGAGCTCATCCTGCCTGTCACCAAGTAATTCCGGATGGCTCAGGACCGCCTCGATCTTCTCCTTGTTCGCCGGGGCCTCGTGCCTTCGCGCGAGCAAGCGAAACGGCTCATCATGGCCGGTGAGGTCTTTGTGGGCGATCGCAAGGTGACGCATCCCGGTTGGAAACTGCCACCCGATGCCGAGGTGATCGTTCGTCAACCCGCCAGATTTGTGGGCAGGGGCGGCTTCAAGCTCGAAGGCGCCCTCGAGCACTTCGGAGTCGATGTCACGAACCTCACCGCCCTCGACATCGGCGCCTCCACCGGCGGCTTTACCGACTGCCTCTTGCAACGCGGCGCAACCAAGGTGTTCGCTTTCGATGTCGGCACCAACCAGCTCGCCTGGAAGCTGCGCAGCGATCCGCGTGTGGTCTGCCGCGAGAAGTTCAACGTGCGCCACATGCAGCCCGCCGATGTCGGCCAGGACGTCGATTTGATCGTGGGGGACGTGTCATTCATTTCGCTTACGCTTGTGCTTCCACCCGCCATTCAGGTGCTCAAACGCGGCGGCCTCGGCGTGGTGCTGGTGAAGCCCCAATTCGAGCTTTCGCCGGGCGAAGTCGGCAAAGGCGGCATCGTGCGGGAGCCTGAATTGCACCAAAAAGCCTGCGACAAGATCGAGTCCTTCATTCGGGCTCACGGGGGCTTGGAATGGATCGGCATCACCGAGTCCTCCCTCCAAGGCACGGACGGAAATCGCGAGTTTCTGGCCTGCTTCCGTCGTTTAGCATAAAGCCCGCGAGCGGCCGAAAAAGCCACCAAACGGTCTGCGAGACACCGGATTGCGCCAGCATAGCCGACGCCGCCCATGGGATTTGGGGGCCAAAAGACAGAAATCAGGTCCAAAACTGGCCGTGCCGCACTTTATCACGATTCAATTTTGAGAAAAAATGAAATTTTGATAACAATACCCTTGCAAATGCGATATAATTCCCATAGATTCAAATCACATAACAAACCAGCTATGAAAACAGCCAGCATTCATACCAGCACGCGCCACACGAAGGGTTTCAGCTTCTTCGAAATGATGATGTTCATAGCCATCGTGGGTATCATCGTGGCCATTGTCGTGCCGATGTGGGGTAACAATGACGCCTTCTACGCCGCCCGTGACCGCCGCAATGCTCAGGAACTGGTCTCGATCTGCACCATGGCCCAGGCCGCCGGACTCGATTTCGTGGAAAACGAAACCAACCTCGTCGAAATCCTGCGCAACATCAGCCGTGGCCGCCTTGTCGAGCGAGGCGCCATGAAAGGCCGCAGTTTCTCCGTTCCTGGCCTCAGCGAGGAAGACCTCGAAGGTGCCGCCAAATACGTCAGCCTTCAGGACGGCCAGCTCCGCTACTCCTTTGACAAACAGGTGACGCGCCCGGGCAATACAAGCCTATGACCCCTTTTCGCCGCCCCGCTTGGAGATCTTCTGGCTGTTGACTCCAGGCGGTGGCGGGCGATGCCCCACCTCCTACGCCCGGCAAAACGCCGGGCGTTTTTGTTTTCAGAAAATGAAATCCGCTTTCGCAAATCCATTGCATCTGCAAAATCATTGCACTAATAGGCTGATATGGACCTTTCATCCCTCCGTGTTTGTTTCCCTGTTTTCGCGGCCACCAGCCTCCTCTGTGCCCAGACGCCTCATCGGCATGATCCCTCCCACAACCATGAAGAGGAGGTGATCCCGCTCGACGAGGTCATCGTCTCCGCACCGCTCGACCGCCCGCTTTATCAGCAGGCCCAGGCCGCCTCGATCATGGCTTCACAGGCCCTCACGCTCGGCCAGGAAGCATCACTCGGGCAGACGCTCAGTCGCGTGCCGGGTGTCAGCAGCAGTTTCTTTGGCCAGGCGGCCAGCCGGCCTGTTATCCGAGGCTTGGACGGTGATCGCATCCGCGTGCTGCAAAACGGCCTGAACACCATTGATGCCTCGTCGGCCAGCCCCGACCATGGCGTTAGCTTTGATGTGTCCAATTTGAAGTCCCTCGAGGTCGTCCGCGGTCCCGCCACCCTGCTTTACGGCTCGAATGCCATCGGTGGCGTCGTCAATGCCATCGACGGCCGCATCGTGGATGAAAAACTCGATGCAGGCACAATTCGCGGATCCCTCGGCAGCCGCTTCAGCAGTGTGGACCAGGGCTATGCCAGCAATTTCATGCTCGAAGGCGGCCTCGGCCAAGGTCTCGCCTTTCACATCGAAGGCTTCACGCGTGCCGCCGAGGACTTCCGCGTGCCGGGCGACCTCCGCTCTCAGGCTTTCCAAGCCAACAATCCCCTGCCCCCCGGAACGCCTGAGCCCAGCAAGATCGCTCAAAATTCCTACCTTCGGGCTGAAGGCCTCAGCGGCGGCCTCAGCTATGTCTGGGACGAAGGATTCGTTGGCTTCTCCTGGACGGAATACCACTCGCGCTATGGCTCACCGGTCGACCCGGCGGTGTTCATCGACATGAACCAGACGCGTCTCGATGTCCGCGGTGCCTTCTACAACCTGCTGCCCAAGATCAAAGAACTCAGCTACCGCTTTGCGTGGTCCGACTATGAGCACACCGAGTTTGAGGATGGTGAGGACAACACCGTCTTCAAAAACGATGGCTATGACTTCCGCCTTGAGGCCAAGCACGAAAAAGTGGCCGGCTTGGAAGGCGTGATCGGCTTCCAGTCCGATCGCAGCAGTTTCCTCCTAGCAGGAAGTGAGGCCTTCATGGCTCCCTCAGTCACCCAGTCTCACTCGCTGTTTATTTTCGAAGAGCTGAACCCGATCGAAAAACTGCGCTTCCAGATCGGTGGCCGCTACGACAACATCAATGTCCGCTCGGTGGACAATCCCGTGTTCGGCTCGTCCGTCGATCGCAGCTTCGACAACTTCAGCGGCTCCGTCGGCGCTGTCTTCACCCCCGACGAGAGCTACGCGGCAGCCCTCACCCTCACCTACTCCGGCAGAGCACCCACCGCCCAGGAGCTGTTTGCGAACGGAGCCCACGCCGCCACGAACACCTTTGAAGTCGGCAACGCCGCGCTGGGGATCGAGAACTCGATTGGCATCGATCTCAATGTGCGGAAACGCACCGGCTGGGTCACCGGCTCCATCGGCGGTTACTACACACGCTATAGCAACTTCATCGGCCTCTTTCCCACCGGCACCTTCGACATTCCGTCCGGCTTCGAGATCTTCAATTACCAAAGCGTCGATGCCACCTTCGTCGGCGGTGAATTGGAGGCACAGTTCCACCTTCTGCATCCGCTGGAAGGAACGGAGGCCGACACGCCTCGAACCAATCTCCACTGGGAAGTGCGTGCGGACGCCGTGCGTGCCCGAAACGCCAATGGCGGCGGCTCCCTGCCTCGCGTGCCGCCTTTCCACCTCACGAACGCCCTCGTCTTCCAGCGTGGCGGCCTCACGACGCGTCTCGAAGGCATATACGCGGCACCGCAGGCACGCACCGCGGCCAACGAACTCCGCACGGACAGCTACTTCCTCGTCAACGCCTCGATCAACTACCAGTTCAAGATCGCCCGCAATACGTGTGATCTCTTCATCAAAGGCATGAATCTTACCAATGCCGAGGCCCGTGAGCACACCTCCTTCCTCAAGGACCAGCTTCCGCTTCCGGGTCGTGGCCTGGTCGTTGGCATGAAGATCGCGTTCTAAGCCCTCAACGCCCCGAAGGTGCTCGTGAGGATGTCTTTGAGCAGACTGCTGTCGTTCGAGTGGCAGATGAAGCGGGCACCTTGCTTGATGGCGCGTTGCTGCTGCTCGACTTTGCCGAACCACGAGCCCGCGGGGATGTGGCGCTTGTCAGCGGCGTCGATGACCTTCTGCACCATGGCGATGAAGTCGGGGTGATCGTATTCGTTCGGGATGCCCATGTTGGTCGTCATGTCGTTCGG
>CALMTT010000129.1 GCA_937872615.1 uncultured Verrucomicrobiaceae bacterium
CGCCACCGCATGAAAAATGGCATTCCGCTCCGCACAAATCGTGAGGCCGTAACTCGCGTTCTCGACATTGCACCCGGTGTAAAGCCCGCCTTCAGCCGTCACCAGCGCACAACCGACCTGGAAACGCGAATACGGCGCATACGCCTTTGCTGCCACGGCACGGGCACGGTCCATGAGTTCCTCGGCATTCATCATGCCGCATCAAACAGCGGCCTGTTCGATGCCTCAAGCACTTCTCAATCCTTCGCGAACCATCCCTTCACTTTCGAAAGGAAGCCCAGCTTGTCTTGATCGAGGTTTTTGGCCGCGGGATCGGGCGTGGTGGCAGGAACCGGCGTGGGCGTTTTTTGGTCCCAACCGCCGCCGATGGCCTTGATGAGCCCCACGGTGGCAATCAGACGCTGACCGGCAATCTGCGCCGTGGCACGCTGCGTGGCGAGCGTGGTGCGATTGGCCTCGATCACGTCCAAATAAGGGCTCGTGCCAGCTTCGTAGCGTGTTTTGGCAAGCATTGCGGCCTTTTCGGCACTCGTGCGGGCACGTCCTTGCGACTCGGCCTGCAAACCGAGATTGCGAATGGCGGACAAACTCGATTCGACATCAGCGATGGCCGCGAGGAAGGCCTGACGATAGTTCGCGAGGGCTTCATCATGTGCGGCTTTGAACTTGGTGAGGTTCCACACGTTCTTATTTCCGGAGAAAAGCGGCACGCTGACACTTGGGCCGACGCTCCACATCAGCGAGGAAGGCTCAAACAGGAGGTCGATGTCGCCACTTTGAAAACCGCCGCGACCCAGCAGACGGATGCTCGGGAAGAACTGCGCCTTTGCCACGCCGATGCGGGCCGTGGTGGCGTGCAGCACACGCTCGGCCTGCGAGATGTCCGGGCGACGCTCCAGCAGATCGCTCGGCACGCCGGAGGGAATTCCCGGTGGTGAGGCGAGAATGCCATTCGAGATGGCCACGTTGAAACCGGCTGCGTTGGTGCCAATCAGGATCGCGAGCACGTTTTCGAGTTGGTCTCGCTGCGCCTGCAAAGCTGAGATCTCCGCCTCCGCCGTTGCCACCTCGGTCTCGGCCTGCGCCTGTTCGAGCTCGCTGCCCGCACCGGCCTGCACACGTGCCTTGGCAATTTTGAGCGCCTCATTTCGCCAGCCAACGGCCTCACGCACGATGCGCATCTCGTTGTCGAGCGTGCGCAGCTTGAAGTAATTGATCGCCACCTCGGCCTGGATGCCGAGCAGGATGTTGTGCACCGCATCGGCCGCAGCCGCAGCATCCGCACGCACGCCCTCGTTTTGACGACGAATCTTGCCCCACAGGTCCAGCTCCCAGCCAAACTCGATCGGGGCATTGTAGGCGGGCCCGAGGTAGTGCAGCCCATTGAGCGGAAACGGCGATGGCATGTGCTCCGACGTGCGCTGCGTCTCGGCACTCAGCGGCAGACTGACCGTCGGGAAGAAATCCCCACGCGCCATGCGGGCCGCGGCGCGAGCTTGATCAAAGCGGGCGATGGCGGCTTTGAGTTGCTGGTTGTTCGCCGTGGCGGCGGAGACGAGCGAATTGAGCCGAGAATCGCGAAACACGGTCCACCATGTGCCTTTCGGCAGATGCGCGGAAGGAGTCGCCGCACGCCAAGTAACGCCTTTGAACTTCGGCGGGGCCGCGGTGGCAGGACGTTCATAATTCGGGCCAACTTGAGCGAATGCCGAAGTGGTGAGAGCAAGAAGGAGAAGCGAGCGCATAATGAAAATCAGTGCGAGGTGGCGAGAGAGGCGTTGGTGGACTCAACAGCGGCGGCAGCGGCTTTCTTCCGCTTGTGACCGAGCATGACGAGCACGTAAAACACCGGTGTGAGGAACAGGCCGAGGAAGGTCACGCCGATCATGCCGCTGAAAACAGCAGTGCCCATGGCACGGCGCATTTCAGCACCGGCACCGGTGGAGACGACGAGCGGATACACACCCGCGATGAAGGCGATGGAGGTCATCAAAATGGGGCGCAGACGCAGGCGGCAGGCATCGAGCGCGGATTCGAGCGGTGTTTTGCCGTGGTCGTAGTTCTCCTTGGCGAACTCGACGATGAGGATGGCGTTTTTGCAGGCAAGGCCGATGAGCACGATGAAACCGATCTGCGTGAAGATGTTGTTGTCACCACCCACGTAATGCACGCCGATGAGGGCGAAGAGAAGGCACAACGGCACGATCAAGATGATGGCGAGCGGCAGACGCAGGCTTTCATACTGCGCGGCGAGCACCATGAAGACGAGCAGGATGCACAGTGGGTAAATGTAGATGGCCGTGTTGCCCGCGATGATCTTTTGGTAGGTCAAATCGGTCCACTCGAACTCAAATCCGCCCGGCATGGCCTCTTTGACGATGCTGGAGATGAGTTCCTCGCCCTGACCGGAGCTCAGCGGCGGCAAGGCGGAGCCGCTGATGTCGGCGGCGAGGTAGCCGTTGTAATGAAACACGCGATCGGGGCCGAAGCTCTCGTTCACCTTCACCAGCGAGCCGATGGGCACCATCTCACCAGCCACGTTGCGCGTTTTCAGTCGCGTGATGTCGCTGACGTCATCTCGGAACTTCTGTTCGGCCTGCGCCACGACCTGATAGGTGCGGCCAAAGCGGTTGAAGTCGTTCACGTAAAGGCTGCCGAGGTTGATTTGCAGCGTCTCGTAAAGGTTCGCGAGCGGCACGCCCTGCGACTTGGCTTTCTCGCGATCCACATCGGCTTCGAGCTGAGGCACATTCACCGTGTAACCGGTGTAGGTCATGCCAAACTTCCCAGAGCCCATGGCCGCTCCAATCAAGCCCTGCGTGGTCTTGTAGAGCTCGGAATAGCCACGGTTGCCGCGGTCCTCGATCATCATCTTGAAACCGCCGGCCGTGCCGATGCCGTTCACCGGCGGCGGCGGTAGCACGAGCACGAAGGCGTCTTGAATGCCCATGAACTGCCCGTTGAGCGCTCCGGCGATGGCGGCGCTGTTGAGATCGGGCGTCTTGCGCTTTTCAAAGTCATCCAAGCCCACGAAAACGATGCCGCTGTTTGGGCTCGCACTGAATCCGTGAATGCTCAGGCCGGGGAAAGCGATGGCGTCCTTCACGCCGGGTTGCTTCATCGCGATCTCGGACATGCGGCGCATCACCGCATCCGTGCGGTCGAGCGATGAACCTTCCGGAAGCTGCGCAAAGCCAATCAGATATGCTTTGTCCTGCGCTGGCACGAAACCTTCCGGCACGATTTGGAAGCCCTTCATCGTGGCCCACACCAGGCCGCCGTAAATCATGAGCGCGATGATGCTGAGGCGGATCGTGCGCTTCACGATGCCGACATACACATTCGACGACCACTCGAAGAAGCGGTTGAACGGCCGAAAGAACCATCCGAGCAGCAGATCCATCGCCTTCGTGATGAGATCCTTTTTGTCGTGATGGCCTTTGAGAAGCAAAGCGGACAGCGCAGGCGACAGCGTGAGCGAATTGATCGCCGAGATGACCGTCGAGATGGCGATGGTGACTGCGAACTGTTTATAGAACTGTCCGCTGAGGCCGCTGATGAAGGCGGTGGGGATGAAAACCGCGCAAAGCACGAGCGCCGTGGCAATGATCGGCCCCGTGACCTCCTTCATGGCCTGTCGCGTCGCTTCGACGGGCTTCAAGCCGTTGCGGATGTTTCGCTCGACGTTTTCGACGACGACGATGGCATCATCGACGACGATACCGATGGCCAAAA
>CALMTT010000130.1 GCA_937872615.1 uncultured Verrucomicrobiaceae bacterium
CCCCGCCACTCACGGCCGTGAGAGCCATGCCCCGCGTGGAGAGGTTCACGTTGCCGGAGAATATCTTCGCGCCCGCATCCAGGCCACCGATCGTTTGCGTGCTGCCGGTGCCCGTGTTGATGATGTTGCGGTTGATCGTCCGAACGCCGCTGGCCAGCAAATGCGTGAAGGCGTTATTGCGGAAGGTGACATCGGATGTCGCCGTCCCTAGCGCTGCATCGTCCTCCAGAACCAGATAGCCATTGCTCAGGGTGGTGTTGAACGCGGAGGTGCTGGCACCACTCAGCCAGAGGGTCCCTTGCTCGGATTTTTCGAGCACATTTGAGGCGCTGTTTGAGACGATGGCACCGCTGACCGTGGTCAAGGCCCCGCGGGTGCGCAGGACGATGCTGCGGTTCAAGTTCAGCGTGCCGGTCACCTCAAACTGGTAGCCGTTGAAGCCGTCAAAATACACCGAACTGTTGCCCGTGGCGTTGGTGCTGTAGGTTCCGGTATGGCCGATGGTCAGCGTGGGAACCTGGACCAGTTGGTTCAAGGAACTGCCGTTCATCGATCCCACCGTGATGACACGGGTGGAATTGTCATTGCCACCCGTGGTGGCCACCACGTTGTCGAACACAAAAGGCCCGGCTCCGTCCATGCGAAACTCGAGGTCACTGCGACGGTCGTTGTTTGTGTTCAGGTTGATGGTGGAACCAACGTTGCCAGCGGCGCCCAGGTTTGCGAGCACAAGGCGCCCTTGCTGGACGTTGGTGCTGCCATTGTAAGTATTGTCACCGGCCAGGATGAGCACACCCCCTTGGCGCTTTTGGAGATTCACAGCCCCCGTGCCAGTCTGGGCGATCACCCCGTTGAAGGTCAGGTTTCCAAGACCGGAGTGGAAGTTGTTGTCATCACCGACATCGAACAAGGCGTTCCTGGCAGTGGCGCCGTTTTCAAGTGTCGCAGCACCGTTGAAAATGGTGTTCATGTAGGTCGTCCCGATACGATTCACGGAAAACACCCGGTCAGCGTCGTCCATGCGCATGGTGAAGTCGTTGAGAGTGATGGCACCAAAATTGCCACCGCCGAGAGGAATGGTGCGGAAAACGGCGTTCGCGCTCTTCACAAAGATGTTCCTTGCCGCGTATTGCGCGTCCGTCTGACCGTAGTGCGAATTGGCCACGTCGATGCCGAGCCGGAGTTCGCCGCCGCGCAAGGAGATGTTGTTGTCGGCGGCGTTCAGCGCACCGTTCACCCCCACCACAAGAATACCACTTGCGCCGATCAGGTTACCAGCGGTGAGCGCCGTTCCCACGGTCTGTGTGATCGTCCCGGTGTAGTTCTGCGCCTTCGGCAGATAGACCACACCACCGATGTTCACACGCCCCGTGTTGTCCGTAGCGCCGACCGTCAACGGAAAGGCCCCGGTGAGCACATTGGCATTGGCGATGGTCAGGGTGCCGCCGCCGGATCCAAGGAAGAAGCCTTCCCATGTGGCCGCGGTGGTCGTCTTGGTGCGGCCGGTGGCCGTCAAGGTGCTGCCGGTGTAGATGCCATTGCCGGTGTCTGCACCGAACCAAGCCTGCACATCGGGTGCCACAGCCTTCACCTGGGCCAGAAGATCCGTGGAGAAATTGCTATTGCCGCTGATCTGCAAGGCGATGCGGTTGCGACGGTCGTTTCCGGTCTGCTGGTTGGCGATGAGGACGTCATACGGACCCGTCTGCGGCACGCCACCGAGCGCTGCCACACGGCTGCTGATGACAATATTGCTGCCGCTGCCATAGCCCGGACCGAAGGCGATTGCCGAGGCATTGAAGTCGTCCGAGTTCTCCAGAATGATCATCTGCCGGGATCCGACGCTCGACGGCGCATCAATCTTCAAACGGGAGGCACCGCCGACCTGGATGTCATTTCCGGTCACATTCGCACCGGCAGTGCCAGTGCCGTTCCGAAGCCAGAGCTCCCCTTCACTGATGATGGTGGACCCTTGATAAGTCTTGGCCGTGTCGAAGAAGAGCACACCGCCGCCGCGCTTGACCACACCGCCGTTGAAAAGATCACCGCTGACGGTGCCCAGCACCTGGCGGTTGCCGCCGGACGCATTGCCATCCAGCCGGAAGTAGCGCTGCTCCCCGTTCAGATCGATGGGATTGATCATTGTGACCACATGCGTGGCATTGCCACCGTTCAGGGTAAAGATGCCAGGATTGAAGGTCGGAGTGCCCCACGTGACCGTGGCACCAGCGCCGCCAAAATTGAGATCGATCGGGGCACCGTAGGCGGAGAAGCCCGTGCTGCCGCTGGCGAAACCACCGCCACCGGTGAGCTGGACTTCTCCAGCCCCGGTTCCCAGCGCACGCACAAAGTCACGATCCGTCTCATAGACACCCTGAGAGTCCGCATCACCCACCATGTTCAGGTTTCCAGAGCCGAGGGCCGTGTAGGTCGGAGCGCCGATCACATCACGGAACTGGCCTTCCACGATGTAGGTGGTGCCGGAGTAGCTGTTGTTTGCAAAGAACGAGGTCGTGCCGCTGCCTGCTTTCACCAGAGACACCGGATTGCCAGAGTTATCCGTGATGTCGGAGAAGATGTTGTTCGAACTCCAGGCGATGTCGTAGAGTTCGTAGTTCGATGCCGCCCCGGCGGTGAGGAAGGGCACGGAGATGGTGTGCGTGGCGTCACTCGTCAAAATGCCACCCGACTCCACTTCCAATGTGGCTCCCGCAGTGCCCGTAAGCGTGCGGCCCGAGGCACTGCGCATGTTCAGCGAGTTGATGCTGGTATTGATGGGCAGAGTGCGGTTGCCACTGGTGATGCGGATGTTCTGCCCTGTGCCCCAGGTGCCTTCAGAGGTATCCACCGCCTGATCGGCCGTGTCGAGCTTGTTATAGCCGAAGCCACCGACCACGTTCACTGGGTCATATTCGAGGAATTCACGATCATAAAAGGCCCAGCCACCGACGAACGGAACACTGACGCCGCCCGTCTCGAGAGCACTGTTGAGGATGCGATGTTTGGCAGACGCACCCCACTCAGCGGTAGCGCCTCCAGAGAGGTTGTCGATTTGCAATTCCAGCATGGTGGCGGGATTCGGGCGCAGGAGATCAGTGAATGTTAACGTCACGCTGCCCGCATCAGCAGAGCGGGTTACGATCTTGTTACCACCGCCTTCTAGGGTGGTGACGCCAAACGTCTGCGCCAAGGCATAGTCGAAGAAGTTGGTGGAGGTGGTGCTGAAGGAGGCGTTGTCCACATAGATGATACTTGCACGCATCGAAATGGGCGCAGTGGTGGAAAAGCGGCTGTCGGCGATGTTGGGTGCCGTTCCTGCGGCGTTGGGGAAGTTCAGGCGAAGGGCCGAGTTCCGGAGGTTGAGGGCTGTGATGGTGTCGTAGGGGTTGTTGGCCGTCGTGGTATCACCAGTGTCGGCACGGATTTCACCGAGGTTGGAGGTGATGGTGCCTGAGTAGGTGTTTCCGTTCGCTTGGAGACGAAAACCAGACACACCGTAGTGCACGATGTCCGCGCCGCCGGAAACGACTCCACTGAGGGAGGTGAATCCCGAGGCGCCCGTGATCGTGAGCGTGTCGGTGACGGCCACGGTGCCCGAGAAGGCGAGCGTGCCGAAGTCCGCCTGGATCCGCGAGGCGGCATTCATGGTGATCGCGCCACCGAGCGTGTCCTGCTCGCGGCCCATCATCTTGCGCAGCGCTCCCTGGCCGAGGTATCCGTTGCCGCTGATCGCGAAAGGCTCGCTGATCGTGCCCCAGCCACCGGTCGTCTGCGCGCCGGGGGTGGCGTTGTCGAGGTCGTTCGTCGTGGCGAAGGTGGCGCCATCAGCGATCACCGTCCCCTGCGTGGCACCGGTGGCACCCAGCATGTTCACGCCGTTGCCTTGTGGGAATGCCAGCGTGATGCCGTTGTTCAGAGTGGTGACACCCGTGTAGGTGCTGGAACTGCTCCCCATCAGGATCAGCGTGCCCGTGCCGTTCTTCGTGATGCCACCTGCTCCGCTGATCAAGCCACCCAAGGCCAGCCTGCCATCCTGCACATCCACCGTCACCGAGTCGGTGAGGGTGATATTGGAGCTGATGATGTCCGTTCCGAGGCCCGATTTGTTGATCGCCGCCGTGCCGCCATTGCTGAGAGTGAGCGAGCCGCCCGTGCCCGCCGCAATCACATAGCTCTGCTGACCGATGGTATCGCCGATGTTCAAGGTTCCCAACGTCACCGCTGCGTCGAGATTGATGGTCTGGTTGCCGCTGAGGTTCAGCAGGTTCAGATTGGCCGTGTCACTGATGGCATTTGGCACCGCGACGGGTGTCGCATGAGCACCGAGCGCGTTCCAATTATACAGGTGCTGCCACGAATACACACCCGGCGTGCCTGACTGGCTGACGCCCCAGTCAATGATGGTTGCAGCATTTGAGTTGACCATCCCGCTGGCGAGAAGGAACAGGACCGTGGCCGCGGTCGGGATTCTCGCAGTGTTTCGGAACCATTGTAGAAGGCTGCTTTGGCGGTGCATTGGGTTGGGCGTGGTGCGGTGTGAAATGCATCCAGCGAAAGCGCCTGCTCCGTAGTCCTACGGTGATGGGTCGAAGCGTGCGCCTCCGGTTGGAAGGGCCGCATGTTGGCCGTTTTTGCAGTATCAAATCTACAGGGCTGAGGCTTGCCTGATGGCAAACCCACGGCTCGCTCAGGATAAAGCAGTCAAACATTCCCGCTAAAGCATTGCCTTATGGAAGCTGGACAAGGATGCGCCCAGCTTGACGCGGCTCCCATGCTTCCATTTCTTCATTTTTCTGATTTTACCCGCCTTGCCTGCCTGGGTTTGCTCACCGCCCTGCCGCTGGTGTCGCCGTCCAACGCTGAAATATCCTCTGTCGAGCAATCTCATACCATGGGGCACGCCGCCAGCGGCCCTTGGGGGAAGATCGAATACTTTTACATCTATCTTGAGGCACCGGAGGCCCTCATGGAACGCTTCCCACTGCCCAGTGTCATTAACCGCTGGGCCGTGCCAAAAGCATCACTCCCTGACGTGGGGGCGAAACTGCGTGAATGTGGCCTCAGTGAGGAGCACACACTCAAGCTGCTGGCATCCCCCTCGACGCTGACTGAGGGCGAATGGGTCTATCTCTTCCCTCCCACCCAGATGCTGGTGGAAATGGGCGCGGCCACAAGGGCCAGCATCTACCAGTGGCTGGATGACCACGCGCTGAATGCGTTTCACCAGAATCCCATTTTCTTCCCCGGCGGCAGCGTGGACCTCTGGGCGGATGGTTCCGGCATGCACCCGGAGCATGTCGCCCGCATCAAGTCGCTCGTTTACGAGCGCGATGGCATCGTGGCCTTCAGTGACGTGCCTGCTCTGCTCCAGATGGCCGGTGGCGAGCGTGACGCACGTGCCCTCTACCGCCAGCTCACTCGCACGCGGACCATCATGCCGCGCCTGGTGGTGTCCCAGGACAGTGACATCCCGGCGATGATGGAATACTGGACCACCGGGCTGAATCTCCGGCGCAAAGAAATGGAGCCGGTGCTGCGCAGTGTGCAAAAGACGCCTGACGCAGGCCACATCGACCTCGTCCACCTCCTGCCCGCTCTCGCCCGCAAGCTTGTCTTCACCTATCCCGACTCCGAGATGACGACCCAGGGCCTGCTGCCGGACTGCCATTGGACCACGCTGAACTTTTTCAGCTACAGCACGCAGAATTTTTATCTCACGCAGTCCGCCGCCACGAGCGCCGTGCTCGAGAACTTTGACAAGGTGGAGGAGCCCTACCGGTTCGGAGACGTTCTGATGTTTCTCAACGACAACGGCGAGGCCATCCACTCCTGCAACTACATCGCCGCGGATCTCGTCTTCACCAAAAACGGACGCACCCCCGCGATGCCCTGGATGTTCATGGAGCTCGCCGACCAGAAACGCATCTACCGCGTTAAGCCAGGCGGGAACCGCATTGTCGGATTCCGTCACAAGCAGGTCATCGCCGCAGGCAAATGAGCCTCATGCGCCTGTCGCGCCTCAGTTTCCAGCATGGCGGTCCACCCACCGGATGGCAAAGTAGGCCAGTTCCGCAGGATCGTTCATGGCCAGCTTGGTGCGGATGTTCATCTTGTGAACATCCACGGTCTTGGGGCTGATCGTCAGCGCATCAGCGATCTGGGGCGTGTTCTTGCCCTGGCCGATGAGCATGAAAACCTCAAACTCGCGGTCGCTCAGTTCAGACACGCTGTCATTGCCCTCACGTGCCGCGCCGGAGCTGAAGGCGCGTAGGATCTCCTCGGACATCTCCTCGCTCACCGCAATGCCTCCGGCCGCCACGCGTCGCAGCGCGTTCTCCAGCGACTTCTGCGGCGCGTTTTTCATGAGATAACCGCGTGCGCCCGCCTTCAGCACCCTTTGCGCATAGAGACGCTCGTCGTGCATCGAGATCGCCAGCATCTGAAGTTTGGGGCGCAACAGACGCAAATCCTTGATCAACTCCAGCCCGCTGCGATCCGGCAGAGATATGTCCACGAGAAGGATGTCCGGTGTGTCTTCATCGACCTTGCGCACCGCCTCGGCTGCCTTTTCCGCCGTCCATGCGCACTCCATTTCCGGATGATTCTCCAGAAACAAACGCACGCCTTCGCGCATCATCGTGTGGTCGTCCACGACAGCCACTCTGATTTTGGAACGTCCGTCCTCGGTCTTCATGAGTTTATCAAGAGGCATATCAAAACGCCGTCAACCACGGATGTGAGCCCCATGTCACTTCTTCAATGGTGCACGAACCACCGTAACAGCCAAACCAGCCTCCACGGACCTCTCGATCACGGCACTCAAAGCCTGCAGGCGCTGCTTCATCAGTGCCAGGCCCATGCCGCCGCTCTCACGTTCTTCATACGGGATGCCATCATGGATCACCGTCAGCACCAAGTAACCATGTTCGACGCACAGGCTGATGCTCATGCGCTGCGGCTTGGAGTGCTTGCAGGCATTCGCCGCCAACTCCTGAGCCACCCGGAAGACTAGCTCCTTTTCCGAGACATCCAGCGCGGGCTCCACAGCCTCCTCCATTTCGACCGCGCATGAGACCTGGAAGGCCCCGCGCACAAATCCTGCCAGCAATTCCAGCGCATGCGCGAGACCATGCGCCTCCAGGCCCACCGGTGAGAGGCCGTGGGCCATTCCACGCGCCACACCCACCGCGTCTTGCAGTTCGACAGCAATCTCTTCAGCGAGGGAACGCCCCTCCGGCGGCAGCCGGTTGAGCATCACCTCCGCCTTTAGCTTCGTCGCCGAGAGCCGCTGGCATAAGTCATCATGCAAATCACCACCGATGCGCCTTCGCTCCTGTTCAGCCGCGTCCAGCGCCAGTCGTTCGGCGCTTCGCAGTCGGCTCACCGCGTCATGAAACTCGCGCGATATCATCGAGAGTTCGTCCGTGCCTGCCAGTGGGGGGAGCTCTTGACGGCCGGTGCCCACCATGCGCACCTGACCCAGCAGTTCGCGCACGCGCCGGCCCACCAGCTCGTCGAGCGTGAACCACAGCAGCAGCGTCAGCGCCAGCAACACCCACGCGTGCTGCACGGATTCATGCCTCGCCTCGCTTCGAAGTCGGGCGAGCGTCAGGCTCGGGTCATGACGCAGCAGCACTGCCGCTCTTTCTGCAGTGTCGTAGCCCTCATAAAACGGGGAGATCGTCACCAGGCGAGTCCCGCTGGCATCCCACATCTGCGCAGCGGCCATCTTTTCCATCGCACTGTGGACGCGGCTCCACTCATCGGCCAGGGGCGACTCGCTCACGCGCACGCCGCGCCACTGCAACTGCGTGGCATACAGGATCGTGCCATCCCTGTCGCATACCACGCCCAGATCCACGTCCGGCGAGAGGGAAACGTAGGACATCTCGAGCTCCGCGGCACGCTGCTGCTGGCGTCTTGAGAGATGCTGTAGCACACCGGAAAGGCGGCTTCCGGTGTCCGCCGCCTCCTGCTCCACGCGTTGCAGGTGGCGTTCCACGAGGGATCGTTCGTTCCGCCAGTGATTCACGAGGATGATCACGCAGCCAAAGAGCAGCACCGCGCCGGGAATCTTCCACTGGATGGTCCAACGCGCCTTCACGGCCTCACCTCCTGTAAAAAGGTCTCGTCCATCCAGGTGTCACCAGAGGGCAGTTCTTTCAGAAACCCGGCCCGCTGCATCTGCTCGGCCACGGTCTCGGCCATCACACCCAGCTGAGGCTCGCTTCCGCCCAACAGCACCTCGTTGCGGGCGAAGTCCAGTGGCATCCACAGGCGTGAGGCCTCGCGGAATGCGTCCAGCGTGAGTCTTTCGCGCCGCAGCACCATCTCCACCTCCGCCACATCACCACCGCTCCACACGGTCTCGACGAGCTCGTTCTGCGCTCTCAGCAATGCCACCAGTTGCGGCCGGGACCTTCTGCATGCGTCGCCTGATGCCACCACCATGCGCATCACGGGCACACGGAGCTGCCGCGAGTCATAGACCACATGCGTGCCGGCCTGTCTCAGACGACTGGCCCACGGCTCGGATGCCACGACCGCATCCACCACACCGTCAGCCAGCGCCTGCTCCATCTCCGGCTGGATCATCGGCACCATTTTCAAATCATCGACTTTCATGCCGGCGCTTTCCAGAGCGTTGATGAGCAGGTAAATGCCCACGCCCCGCACATCCACGCCCACTCGTTGGCCTCGCAGAGCGGCCATGTTTGTCAATGCGTGGCGTGCCAGCACCGCGTCGCCCCCCTTGGACTCATCCAGCACCATCAGCACACGCAAGTCCTGCCCCGCCTCCCGCATGCGCAGCACGCCATCCAGTGTCACCACCGCCACATCCGAAGCGCCATTCCCCAACGCCCGCATCGCCGCGGAGGACCACGGCAGCTCGATCAACTGAAACTGGTCCGCAGGCAGGCGGCCTTGTGCATGCGCCAGCACGATCGCCTCCGAGCCCGGCCACAATCCGGGAGAAACACGCAGCCGCGGCAGCCGCTCCGGGCGGGGCAGCAGCAGCCCGGTGACTAGCAGCAACAAAGCCCCGGCAGGCAGCAACAACCTCCAGGCATGCCCGCTGGCAGGCTCCGTGACATGCTGGCGGGTGGTTGAAGAATCAGGCATGGGCAACTCCGTGAGTTTGGGCTGGCATCAAAACGAACGCAACCGTCTTCCAAGTGCGGCAACCACGCCTCCAACCCGCATTTGACGCCCCGCCGCGCCTTCGCATCCTCGCGGGGCATGCTCAGCCCTCGCCAATCATCCGTTCTCTTGATTCAAAAATACTACGAAACCTTCAACAGCGGCGACCGCGAGGCTTTCCTCGATCTGCTGGCCGATGACGTGGCGCATGACATCAATCAAGGCAGCTGTGAAGTGGGCAAAGAAGCCTTCCGCGCTTTCCTTCAACGCATGGATCGCTGCTACCGCGAGCAGGTGGTGGAGCTGGTCACCATGGCCAGCGAGGATGGGAAACGCGGCGGGGCGGAGTTTTACATCGAGGGTGAGTATCTCTCGACCGACGAAGGTCTGCCACCGGCCACGGGCCAGCGTTATCGCCTGCGTGTGGGTGCCTTCTTTGAAATCGAAAACGGACTCGTGAAGCGCATCACCAACTACTACAACCTCCAGGAATGGCTGCGCCAGGTCGGCGTGGCATGAAACAGCCTCCATCCCCTTCCCGCCATGAATCCCACGCAGCGAGTCAAAAAGCCCTCCTCGATCACCGTGGGCGATTTTTTCCAAACCAATCGCGAGGAGCTGCGTCTGCGCCTGATCGGCAAGGACACCGGCTTCAGCCGCAAGATCAGCGAGCCCTCCGTGAACCGCCCGGGACTGCTGCTGGCCGGTTTTGATACCTACTTCGCCTACAAGCGCGTGCAGGTCTTTGGCAATTCCGAGCACTCCTACCTCGAAGGTCTCGAACCCAAGGTCCGAGCTTCGCGTTTCAGCAAGCTCTGCACGCAGGAGATACCCTGCATCGTCGTCGCCCGCGGCCACCGCATCGAGGACGAGCTCGTCGAGATCGCCAACAAGGCCGGCATCTCGGTTTTCCAGACCAGCATGGCCACGATGAAATTCCTCAACGCGGCCACCATCCGCCTGGAATGGGCCTTTGCGCCCAGCCAGAGCCTGCACGGCTGCATGGTGGATGTGCAGGGCATCGGCGTGCTCGTCGAAGGCGAGAGCGGCAGCGGCAAGAGCGAGAGCGTGATCGGCCTGCTGCAACGCGGAGCGGCCCTCGTGGCCGATGATGTGGTCAGGCTGCGCGTCGTGGAGGACCGTGAAATCATCGCCACGGCACCGGAAAACCTCCGTGGCATGATCGAGATCCGCGGGCTGGGCGTGCTCAACGTCACCGCCCTCTTTGGCGTGGGCGCTCTGCGCCTCAGCAAGCGTCTCGACCTCATCGTCACCCTCGTCCACGGGCAGAAAACCGAGGACTTGGAGCGTGTCGGCACCTCCACGGCCGTGCGGGAGGTCATGGGCCTCGAAATTGCCCACGTCACCCTTCCGCTGGCCCCCGGGCGCGATGTGGCCGGGCTCATCGAGCTGGCCGCCATGAACTACAAGCTCCGCGCCTTCGGCTACAACAGCGCGGTGGAGTTTGACCAAAGGCTGTTGCAAAAGATCACAAACAACCAATTAGGTTAGCCCCGCTCCCGCCCGCCCCTTCAAAGCCCCTTTCCACATCGCCGCATGAGCCTCGAAAAAGAACTCACGATCCGCAACAAGATGGGCATGCATGCCCGTCCCGCCGCGCAGTTCGTGAAACGGGCCAGCAAATACCAGTGCGACATCTGGGTGGAGAAGGACGACGAGCCGGTGAACGGCAAAAGCATCATGGGCCTCATGATGCTGGCCGCCGGCAAGGGCGAGACCATCAAGGTCATCACCGACGGCGTCGATGCCGAGGCCGCCATGGCCGATCTCGAAGAGCTCGTCAGCAGCGGCTTTGGAGACGTGGAGTAACCGGGCCATTCCTGCCCCGAATTCCTTCAGGCGGGCCAGGAATGGCCCGGATACGAATCACCTCGGAAAACAGCCTTCCCGGACAAAGTGAACCGCCGCGTCGAGCACCTTCGGCCGCCACATGATCCAGGTGTGACCAGCAGGCAGCACAAGAAAGTCCTTCAACCCGCCGATTCGGCCGCCTTCCACCGTCACGACACCATCGGAGGCTCCATCGAGCCATTGGCGGAAGAAGGGCAGATTCGCCTCATCACCCATGATGACACCGGTTTCCACCTTCACTGGCCCGAGACGCTTCGGCGTGGCCTCCTCATCGGTGCGCAGTTCCTGCAAAACAGGTCCCATGATCTTCTTCGCCACGATCCAGTCGCCCAACTTGTCGGCGATCTCGCTGCCGTTGTTTGGTGGAGCAAGCAGCACCGCGCGGCCCACGGGCACCTTTTCGGCATGCAAGGCGGCCCAAGCACGGAAAACAATGCCGCCAAGCGAATGCGTGACGAAGTGCAGCTTTTCGACACCGGGGCTCGCCGCGATCTTTTCGAGCTCTGGAGCCACATAATCCCTCACCGCGGCCTCCACGCCGATTTTGCGCGAAGGATACGAGACATACGCCACGCGGTAACCGGCCTTCTTGAACCACAAACCCGCCGCCAGCATGCTCCGCGGTGTGCGGGCAAGGCCATGAAGCATCACGACAGTTTCGGAGGAAGAGGCAGCGGCAGGCATGTTGCCTCGAATCTGGCACAACAATCGCGTCTGGACGAAACGAAGTTTGACCCGCTAGACTCCACCCGCATGAAATTCGCCCGCGCACTCCTCCTCGCCGCTGCCGCCAGCTTCATCGCGTCATGCGCGGGCGTCGCGGTCTCTCATCGCTCGCCACCGGGAGTCACGGTCGATCTGGTCCCTCGCGGCATGTATGCGCGACGTGTGATCCGCCCGATGCGGCCCACCTACATCACCATCCATGCCACGGAGAACCGCTCGCGTGGCGCCGGAGCCTATTCGCATGCCCAGATGCAAAAACGCGGCTCGCTCAAAGGTCGTCACAACTCCATCGGCTATGTGTCATGGCACTTCACCGTCGATGACCATTCCACCTATCAAAGCCTGCCCACCAATGAACGCGGCGAGCACGCGGACTACGACGGTCAGGGCAACCGCAGCTCCATCGGCATAGAGATGTGCGAGAACCGCGGCAACGACCGCGCCCGCACGATTGATCGCACGGCAAGGCTCACCGCCTGGCTCATGAAGGAGCATGGCATCCCGCTCAGCCATGTGGTCCCGCACATGCACTGGCGCATGGTTCGTCACGATGATCATCGTGACCTCGGCCACAAAAAGTGCCCGCACTTCCTGCTCGACCGCGGACAGCTCGGGCCGAAGTGGAATGCCTTCCTCGCCAAAGTGGCGGCCTATCACCGCGCTTTGTGAGCTCAGCCGATGGATGAAGGCGCTTCAGCGCATTTCCCGTGAACAAATCACCTGCGCAGGCACTCAGAGCAGTTGAAACTCCCCGACCATGAAACAACCCGACCTACGCGACCGCGAGGAAGAGCCTTCCACCTCGCTCACCGGCCCATCTGTGACGCCGGCCACCCCCAAGGAAGTGCGTGATGACGAAGCCTTTTCCTCGCAGCTCCTGGACCGCGTGCTGCTCCGCGGGCCAAACCCGCGCCGCCGTGAGTTCTCGCTGCTCATGGGCGTCGTTCGCGACTTCTTGAAAGGCTTCCGCACCCTGCATTTCGTCGGACCTTGCGTCACCGTCTTCGGTTCCGCACGGTTCAATGAGGATCACCAATACTACCGCCTCGCCCGTGAAGTCGGCGCGGCCATCTCGAAGATGGGCTTCACCGTGCTCACCGGTGGCGGCCCCGGCATCATGGAGGCCGCCAACCGCGGCGCGAAGGATGTGAACGGCCGCAGCGTGGGGCTGAACATCAAGCTGCCCTTCGAGCAGAGCCACAATCCCTACCTCGACCGCTCGGTGACGTTGGATTACTTCTTCGTCCGCAAGACGCTGCTCATCAAATACAGCTACGGCTTCATCATCATGCCCGGCGGCTTTGGCACGATGGACGAGATGTTTGAGGCGCTCACACTCATCCAGACGAAGAAGATCCGGAACTTCCCCATCGTCGTCATGGGCTCCGAGTTTTGGGGAGAGATGCGCCAGTTCATCGATGCGATGCTCGCTGGCGGCACCATCAGCCCCGAGGACCTCGATTTAATCAAATGGACCGATTCCATCGATGAAGCCATCGCCCACCTGCAAGAGCATGCGGTGAAGCAATTCGGCCTGCGTCTGGCGCGTGGCGTGCCGCATGGCTCCAAACTGCTCGGCGAGCGTGATCTGGCCGCGCCGCAGCGTTGACAAGCGCCTCCGCGGCTCCTTTCTCCCGGCTCATCACGCATGGATCACGTCATCACCCTCTCCAACGGCCTCCGCCTCGGCTATGCCGAGTATGGAGACCCGCGTGGGGAGGTGGCGTTTTACTTCCACGGTTGGCCTTCCTCGCGCCTGCAGGGATGCCTCTTTGATGATCTCGCCAAAAAACATGGCATGCGCCTCATCTGCCCGGATCGTCCTGGCATCGGTATCTCCGATCCGCAGCCCGGTCGCACGCTGGCGGACTGGCAGCAAACACTCACCGAGCTCGCTGCGCACGTCGGCGCGGACAACTGGCATGTCATCGCCTGGTCTGGCGGCGGTCCTTATGTGCTCGCCACCGCGTTGCTCATGCCAAAGCGGCTGCTGTCCGCCTCGATCATCTGCGGCGCACCACCGCTCATCTTCCTCGGCGATCGCGAGATGTTCTGGATCTATCGTTTGCTCATCCAACTGCGCAAACTGCTGCCCACGGTGCTCGGCGGCATCTTGAAGCTCGGTGCCGTCATCGCCCGCATGAAGCCCGGATGCCTCGTGCATCGTCTTTTGCTCAAAATGCTCGGCGCGGAAGATCGCCGCATCTTGAGTGATCCGAAGGTCTTCAAGGTCGTTTGCGAGGCCACGCTCGGTGCGTTGAGCCGTCCCGCCACCGATGTCATCGCCGATGCGGACATCTATTTGAGCGAGTGGGGCTTTGAAGTCAG
>CALMTT010000131.1 GCA_937872615.1 uncultured Verrucomicrobiaceae bacterium
CGCGGTGGCACACCACCACGTGCCAACCGCCGTCGGCCACCGACGCAGTGGACACCACGCTCACCGGAGCGCCGCGTCCTCGCGCCACGATCTATCGACCAATTCCAGCCGACATCGCGCCACAGCGGCCGCGTTTTCACCCGTGTGGGAATGATGCCCAAATTCCGACGGATCGGCTCAAACGCGTCCGCATCGGCATCATAAAGATCAATCGAGTCGATGTCGGGACATTCGCGCAGCAGGTGCGCGCTGAGAAAGCCCCATCCACTCCCGAGATCGGCCGCGTGACCGTGGAGGTCCTTCGGCAGATGCTTCACCAGCAAAGCCGAGCCCACATCGATGCGGTCCCAACTGAACAAGCCCGGCTGTGACCACCATTTGCCCTCCATGACGCGACGCATCGCGCCGCGTTGACGCCAGCTCTCGAGCACGTCCTCACGCCACGGCTTGCCAGCTTCCTTGATGGTCCAAAACACCCGCGAGTGATGTTTCGAGAGCGTCTCGACGGCACCCGCGGCCTCTTTGAGGTGCTGCTCAGTCTTCTTTGCCCCGGCGTCATTGTGCTGCGCCGCCATGAGCACGCCGCCGTCCGCCAGATGATCATACGCACGGGCCAGATCCGCCACCGCGAGATCCCGCTGCGGGTCCGGCAGGACGATGACGAGCGGGAATTTTCCCTGCACCTCCCGCTCCACGCGATAGCCGGCAGCCTCGAGCTGCGCCGCGCGGGGTTTCCACGTCTGCTGGCAGGTCAGCCGCGAGCGGAAATGCTCCAGCGCCGGATGCTCCTGCGCCCGCAGGAAGAGGACACGGCCCTCCGCGCCGATATCCGGGTTCAAATCGAGAGCGTACATCAAAGCATCTACCGCGCGGGCCATAAGTGGCCGCGATGATGCCGCAGAAACCCGCGAAGCAAAGCCCGCGAAAGAATTTCCTCAGGCCGTTTGACAAATCCGCTCGAAAGCCTAGTCTCCGCGCCCGCCTCCCACGAGGCGAACGGCTTTTCAACAAGCCATGCACCCGTAGCTCAACGGATTAGAGCATCTGACTACGGATCAGAAGGTTTCAGGTTCGAATCCTGACGGGTGCGCCACTTCTCACCAAGTAGAGCAATCGTGGCAACAGTTCAGTAAGCAACGCGGTCCTCTTTTCGCGTCCACGCTTGAAACACGGTGAGAGCTTCATCGCGCAGCGCCTGCTGCATCGGAAGCTGGCGCTGATCAATCGGGAGAGCCAGTTCCGCGTAGAGCGTGGCATCATCGAAGCCAATGCTGGCCGCGTCCCCCCGTGTCGCAGCATAAACAATGCGATCGAGCCGGGCCCAATAGGCCGCCGCCAAGCACATCGGACAGGGCTCACAACTCGTGTAAAGCGTGCCACCCGCTAGCGAGAAGCGTCCGAGCATGCTCGCCGCTTGCCGGATCGCCACAATCTCCGCATGCGCCGTGGGATCGAGCGCACTCGTGACTTGATTCCAGCCCTCCGCCACGATTTGGCCTTCATAGACGATCACCGCACCAAACGGTCCGCCATCCCCTGCCTCCATGTGCTTGCCTGCCAAGGCGATGGCCACCCGGAGAAAGTCAGCGTCCGTGTTCATGAGCGACAAAAGTCCTCCGTTCGACGAATCCGCATCTGTGCCTCACGGCTTGGGCGGCACCACCAGCACCAGACGCGCCCGGAAATTCGTGCTGATCGGATCAAAGGAGACATTGCCGCTCGGGGTGGGCCAGACAGCCAAAATGGTATTTCCCGGCTTCAAGTTCTCCAGCGCTGGGTTCCAGTTGCAGGTGGCGTTCAAGGACGGTGCTGGATCGATCTCACGGCGATACACCGAACTCGGCGCAGGCTGGCTGCCATCACGCCACAACTGCATCAGTTGCAGCGGCGTCTTCGGCATATGCTTCAATGCCAGCACCATGGTGGTTCTCGACGCTGTGGGATAATAATAGGCCGCTATAAGGTCACTTTCTCCCGGCACTTGATAGACAAGCCTCACCGGAGTGGTGGCGTTAGTCATGTCAAAGGACACCTCACGCGACTGCCACCCTTCGATGGCCGCCAGTTCGGCCAGCCGCAAGCCATCCTCAGCACGCGCCGTGCGGGTTCCATTTGTCGAAGCACCTGCCGAGCGGCGAGCCAGCAAGGGCGACTGGCAGGAAACAGTCATTGAGAGCACACCCAGCAGAAGAGAACGGCAAACAAGTTTCGAGTTCATGCGCATGCTTCTACAGAAAAGCCTAGGCGCAGCACAAGCTCAAAAGTCGAGGTTTCACAGAGACTCAATGCCATCGCGGATGGACATAATCTGAGGCTGGTGGGGCGACAGGCCGCCCAGTGGTGCCGGTGGTCGGACTCGAACCGACACTCCTTGCGGAACAAGATTTTGAGTCTAGCGCGTCTACCAATTTCACCACACCGGCATCGTCACTGGTTGCGACGCGGCTTGTTTTAGCGGAGCGAAGAAGGAATGCAAGGCTTTTGCCAGCGACACCGCGTTCATGGCGCGGCTTTTTTCGCGGCTTCGACGTAATAGGAGAGGGCGTTGAGGTTCCGCGCGAAGTCGGAGCCGTCGATGCGGTCGTTTTTGAGCCAGCGGCCTTCGCTGTCGAGGGACTCGGCGGCACGGCGGGCTTTGTCCGCGGCTCCGCGAGCACGTTTGGCCCATTCTTTGGGCGTTTGCGGCCCGGCAAGCTGCTGCAGCAGTTGCTCACGCGGCTCGGCGAGGCGCTTTTTGAAGCGGTCCACCTCCTCCTGACGCTCGTCTTTGAAGGAATAGTGCGTGGGAAGATTGCTGTCGTCGTAAGTGAGCTCGTAAGTGTCCTTCACGAAGAAAAGCGGCTTGTTGGTCCGCAGTTCATAAAAGCGGGCATGCGTGCCATCCGGGAGCTTGGAACGCTCAAACCAAGCGAGTGCCGCCTGCATCGGCGCGAGGTATTTGTCGTCGCCAGTGAGGACGTAGAGGTCATGCAGCGTCTCCATGGCCTCAATGCTTTCGTAAGCGGTCACCGAGGGCGGCTCAAACTTCCGTGCCCACGCGGGATGCATGTCATGGTCATACTGCATGGCCCAGACCGGTTGAGGCTCGGGCATCTGCGCGAGCAGGAAGAAGTCACCGAGCTTATTGAGCGCCGTCAGGTAGCGCGGATCTTTTTCGAGCTCGTGCGCAAGCGTGAGCACCTTCGCGATCTCGCTGAGGTTGCCATCATTGAGCGTGTAATAGCTGGTGTATTTGACGGCGGGAAAGGTGCGGCTCCACGATTCAGGATAGCTGGCCTTCAAAACGGGAGCGGAAGAATCGGCCGGGCCGCTGAACTGCTGCGGCCAGGCACCGTTGGATGCCTGCGCGGCGAGGAGAGCATCGAACGCGGCCTTTTTCGACTGCTGCAAAGCGGTGTCATCCTTGAACGCGGGCTCGTTGGCGACCTCGAGCAAGAGCATGAGGGCAGACTGAGTCTTGTTGTCATCGAGTGTGGTCGAGTTGCGGCGCTTCCCGGTATCTCGATCTCCCGCGTCCCATTGGCTGCGGAGGTGGTAGCGCTTCACTTTGTCCGGCTCGAAATCGAAATCGCTATCCCAGCCCCCGGAGGCGAGTTGGGACTGGATGAGAGCACCCGCAGCATCGCGTGCGGCATTGAGAAAAAGCTCGTCACCGGTCGCTCGCCAAGCCCGCAGCATGGCCAGGCCCATGGTGGTGGTGCCGGGAGGCTGGATCGAGATGATCGTGGGAGACTCGCCGTGCTCCACCTCGCCGATTTTGCCGTCTTTATCATACGAGGAGGCATAGCCCCCATTCCTCGAGAGGTGCTGCGTGGCGTAAGTGACAGCCTTTTTCATGGCCGCGGTCATGACGGTAGGATCAGGCAGGTCGGCGGCGATAGCGGATGAGGCGAGCAGCAGGACAAAAAGGGGGCGCATGGCCTCGAAACGAGCCGTCACGACCAGTCCTTCAATCTTTCGGGAAAGGGGCAATCGGCACAAGCACTGTCGTCCTCGAGACAGAAGTCCTCATAAATCTGCAACAAGCCCTGATGATGATGCAGCTTGGTTTGAAACGCAGCGGCGCGGGGATTGTCCTCGCCAAACAAGCGCAGCGTGGCGAGACGGACCTTTTGATTGTCGAGCAAGGCAGGCAATTCGAGATACTCCGCCCACAGCCGAGTGCGCTCCGGAACCAACAGCGGGTAGGCCACATTCGCGAGCATCTCGTGCACACGGCTTTCACCGATGAGGGCGAGCGGTTTGGCTGATGGCTCGGCGGTCAGCGTGTAATGCGTGGACCAGTAGTCATGTCGAAGACCGGCCAAAGCATCACACCACGCAGACTGGCTCCAGCGTGTGACATCCTCGAGCGGACCGCAGACACGTCGCCAATCCTGCATAATCGCAGCGAGAGCGCCGAGGCGGCGCTGCGGGTGATTTCCCGGTCGTGTGGCCGCGAGATTCCACCTGGCACTCTGACTAGGCTCAAACCAGCGCGAACATGCGGCACGATGTTTCCACCATTCATTCCAAAGCTGGCGCAAATAGCCACGTGTCTCGGGCTGCGTGTCTTCCAACCGGACTTTTTCGAGAAAGCCCGAGGCACCAAAAAGCAGCGCCTCCCGCTCCGAGGCCTCAGTTTGAAGCAATCGCCGCACCGGCAGACGCTGGCTGAGGATGAAAAAGGGCTGCTGATTGTTTCGATAGCCGAGCGTGCGAGCCAACGCTTGATAAACCGCCTGCTCCCGGCCTTGCGCCGCGACAGCGCGATGCAGCCGGCGGCTTTTGTTTTCGAGCCTGAACTGAGCCGCGGACTCGATGATCGACCTCACTCGGCTCTCATCCATCTGACTCAAAGGTCGCGCACAACGCCCCAACCGCGCCACTGCCATGCCGCGACGCGGAACGGCATCTGCGGCGAGCATTTCCGACCGTAAAACCACCTGCGGGATCTCTTGATGGAGGCGGTTGCGTGTGAAAAAGCGCTGCTGAGGTGCACGCAGCACCAGATGGAGCACGACTTGATCATAGTCGGCATTCGCGCCATGCCCGTGGTGCTCCCAGTCCCGGGCATCGGTGTCGAGTTCGATGTCCCCGCGAATGGTCTCGCCATCCCGCTGAATCACGCAACCGCGGAAGTCCGGCCCCGGCCCGGAATTCCACACGCCGAAATCGGTGATGGTGATCCCCTGCCCTTCCGTGGTCTGAAACGTGTCACCCAGCGCCCCGGCGAACCACAGGCTCTGCCAATCGAGCTCTGAATACGAGGCGTCGAGACCAAGGAAATCCGTGCGGTCCTCAATGCCGCTGAACACCGCGTCACGAAAACGCAGGTAACGATCGGCAAGCGGCAGCGGAGAATTCATGCCGCGAGGCTAGCGAAGCGCCGAGGAGTTGCCAAGGCAGACGTTTCAGGCCTTCAGCGCCGCGATGACCTCAATCTCGATCAAGGCTCCGAGCGGCAATCCGGCCACGGCGACGGTGGAACGTGCAGGTTTGTGACCGCCAAACGCCGCCTCATAAATGGGGTTTACCTTCGGAAAGTCCGCCATGCTTTGCAAAAACACGGTCGCCTTGATCACATCGGTCATCGCCAGACCTTGAGAGGCCAGCAGCGAGGCAATGTTCGCGAGCACCTGCCTCGCCTGCCCCTCGACGTCGGCGGCCTCGATCTTGCCCGCAGCAGGGTTGATCGGAATCTGGCCGGAGCAGAAGAGCAGGCCGCCGTGTTTCACCGCCTGTGAGTAAGGGCCGACTGCGGCAGGAACGTTCGGAGTGTTATTAATAAGGTCCATTCCGCCCGTTTAGCCGCGGCTTCGCAGGAAAGTCAAACTCGGGCACGAGGTCAAAACGTCTCGTTGGGGCCCCAAAAGGCCTCCGAGCTCAAAAATCGAGCCCTACCTCCCCTGCCCCGATTGGGCATTGGAAAGCCCTTTTCGTCCTCGGGACACCTTCGGCTCCCTCGAGGCACGTCCACCTGCCTCGTTCCGGATTTTCGCCATTTTTGTCGTTTTCTATAGTGGGCCTCGTCTCGCTTCTTTTCTCACTCAGGCTGCTTTTTTGGACTCGCTTTAGGCCCATTCACCCCTGATTCCCACTTTTGAGGCCCCAAATCGCCCCAAATA
>CALMTT010000132.1 GCA_937872615.1 uncultured Verrucomicrobiaceae bacterium
GTTGGTAAATCGAATGGAAACCGTTCAACTCAACATTTTAGAAGACTCAACATAAAACAACGACGATCCTTTTGCCGGAAGAGTATTGATGACACACAACCATCCTACTCATTCTAACCAACCGTCTGAGCCCCAAAAGACCGAATCACGGGAGATCTTCGTTTCATTCCCTGATTCCGATGCTGCATGGGCTCTCGAGGAACTTCGGGCGTCCGTGCGTCCGCCGGTGCCGGTGCCACAGGCGTCATTGGATCTGTTGGTTGCAGCGGCTCAGGGCGATACAGGAGGCAGTCAGGCGGCTCGAAGCTTCCTGTTCTGGCTGGCAGCAAGGCCGGATCCCACCGGATATCAGGGAAGCGGTGGCCTGGAGCTGCGTCGGATGGACCGGTATCATAAAGGGGCCGCACTTGAGGTCCTGACCTGGTGGGCTGGCCCGACTCAATCAGACCAGCCCCTCTACGATTCACTCGCGAAGCTCGCATGATGCCCAAAGCCCGAGTTAGCCCCACCTCTCTGAACCGACATCAGACAGGTCACTATGCTTGAACGAGGTCTGAATCTTCATCGCTGCGCGGTGAACTCGACTGCGTAGGGTGCTGCTTTTGAGACCTGTCCGTTCTGCGATCTCTTCATAGGAATATCCTTCAATATATTTCATCTCCAGCAGCATGCAGTCCTGCTCCGAAACTACCTTAAGAATTTCCCGCTTCAATTCGTTACTCATGGGGCATCTCCTTGTTTGGAATCAATCGTGGTCGGTCTGCTCATCCAGCTCCAACCGGACCAGTTTGGCGTGCCATTGGTTCTGTTGGACCCGCCAGTATCCGTTGATGTAACCGAAAAGAACCATCAGGAAGAAGTTCTCCAGCTTAAGCCCACGGGTGGGGTCATATCGATCGATGGAGGTCAGGACAGCGTCCAATACCATCTGCTCGGGATCAAAAACGCCGCGATTTTCAGCAATACGGAGTCCGGTGGACCACATCGATTCCATCAGGAGATTTGCACGCTGGTCCGCAATGGTGTTATGGGAGGTGCCAGCATTGAGCGCGGCTTCTTTGCCCTTGTTAAAGTGTGTAGGCAGATGCAGCTCCCGGGGCTTCAGCGCAGTCCCGTGCGTAAGGAGCCGAAGGGAAGGATCGCAAGCGTCTGGCGTCTCAGCAGATCCCAGGGAGCCCTTCTTGGGCTGCTCGGCCTGGTGCTGAGAATCTGCGGTAACCCCGGAATGCTTGGGGCTGCGTCTATGGATTTTGGGCTTCATAATAAGTCATTGTTCGTTTATCCACCCGTAGCGCTCCTAAACTTGGGAGCCGGCCGCGGTGGTGGTTGCCGCGCTTGTAACCAGTAGAATTGGGAATCCCATATCTGCCCACGAAGCGGGCCGCTGCGGGTAGGCATAGCAGTATGGCTGCAACCAAAATCAAAAGGATCGATCCCGCCAAACTCAGTCGGGCGCGAATGCAAAAGGGGTGGAGTCAGGAACGTCTGGCTTCCGAGCTCCAAAGGGCTGGTGTCGACAGCAGAACCTCAGTGAGGACCCTGCAGACCTACGAATCCACCGGCCGGGTGCCTGATCCCATGGTCACGATTCTGGCGAACGTCCTCGATGTGCCGGAGCAGGAGCTCCTACCTGACGCGAAGGCGCCGTGGCGAATTCCGCTGATGACCTATGATCGCTCCTGGATGCCTCCCGCAGCCCTGCTGAGAGCAGACGTTGGTGCTGTCGAATTCCATTTTCGCGAGAAAGAAATCTCCAGTCTACGCCAGTGGTGCTCCACACCACAAAGGACGATGGCAATGTTGTGCGTCGGCCCTGGCGGTATCGGGAAGACGCGACTCGCCACTGAGATTTGCCGCGTCATGAGCCAGGAGGAGTCCTGGCGCGCAGGTTTCCTCGACTACAAGGCTTGTGTCCTCGACCTCGAGCTGTGGAAGGACATTTTTAACGACCCTTCACCCCTCTTGCTGGTCATGGATTACGCTGACCATCGCAGTAGTATTGTGCTGTGGCTACTCCAGGAGGCAATCAAACGGAACGGTCGAAACAATATCCGGTTTCTCTTCCTCGCACGGAAGGCGGGGGAATGGTGGGAGCGGCTGAAGAACAGCGACCTCGCTCGTGAGTTCTTGCGCGGGCCTGCCTTATCACGGCTGAATTTACCTCCCATCGCACTGAGTAAAGAAAAGCGAGAGGAGTCACACGCAATCGCAGCCAAGGCTTTTGGCCTTGCCCTAAGCCGACCTCTTTCATGTGGACCTCCAGAGAATCTGGAGGATGAGTGCTTTGGTCGGGCGCTGTTGATTCACATGCACGCGTTGGCGTCCGTTGAAGGAGTTAGTCTAAAGGGCGAGGACGGACTTCTGGACTACGTGTTGGGACGGGAGCGTTCTTACTGGGAAGGGCGGCTGACCGAAGCGAGCCTCCCTGTATCGCTTCTTCCGGCCCTGGGGCAGATGATGGTCATCGCGACTCTTGCCGGGGGCATCCAGGATGAAGAGGACGGACTCAATATCCTGAGTAAGCTGCCGTTTCTCAAGGACCGTCCCCATGACGTCATCCACGCCTTAAACCAAATCCTCTCCGACTGCTACCCGTGCGAGAATTGGATCGGACCGATTCTTCCTGACCTCCTCGGGGAACGACTCATCGAGACTCACGCGTCTGATGGGGCCTTCACAAAAGCCGCGTTCCAACTCGTAAGACTGTTGAAATAGGGCTGTTCTATGCAGGCTGCAAAATCAGCCATCACAACCCTCAATCGGCTTGCACACCGTAGGCCGGAGAATGAGAAGCTGGTTGAACAATTCCTCCTTGAGGATATCGATTCGCTGGCCCCCTTGGCGATCGAAGTCGCCATTGAGGACGGTGATCCGGTAGGGCTCATTCTGGCCACTGTTCTAGAACGTCACCCCAATCCGCGAAGGGCACTCACGTTGCTATCCCTGATCCCGGACAATACGGTCGCATTAAGGCAGGTTGGTATCACCGTAGCATCCCAAATCCTCGCTGCTTCAGTTGCGTCAGTATCCTTGCCCAAGGCAATTGTTGCAGACTTTCGAACCACCCTGGCGTTTCGATTGGCTGAGGCGGGGCGGTTGGTCGAAGCCAGGGATGAGATTCTCAAGGCGATTTCTGTCTATGAGGACGTATGCCTCGAAGACTTTGATAAACACGGGCTAAACTTTGCAGCTTCACAGAGCATTCTCTCGGGTATCCTCCAACAGCTCGGTCGTTCCCAAGAAGCTCTCGATGCAGCCGAGCGCACGCACTCAATTATCGCGCGCCTAAACCACAACTCTTCGGGAAAACACGCTTCTCAACTGGCAACGAGCCTCAACAACCTCGCGGTCATGTATCGGGAACGCGGTGATCGAGCCAAGGCGATTCAGTATGCTGCCGCTGGGCTTGAGCTCCGAGAACAGCTCGCCGAACAGGATCCCAAACTGCTTCCCGGTGTTGCCAAGTCCTTTGATTCGCTGGCTCAGGAGCACCTTCATCTGGGGCAGTTTCCCCAAGCAATCGAACGATCTCAAAAGGCAGTGGAAATCTGGGAGAATCTCGCAGCCGATAGCTGGGATGCACACGGACCGTCGCTCGCCTATTCACTCGATGGCTTGGCGACATGCTCCAGCGCAGTTGGGCTTCTGAAGGAAGCCCTCAGCCAATCCGAACGTTCGGTGCAAATCTACACTGAGTTCCACGCCCGCGACCCTGCAGCCTTCGGCCCCGATTTGGCCCATGCAGAAGCGAATCTAGCCATTTACCTTAGGAAGGTGGGAGCCATAGCCGAAGCGAGAAGAGTTTCGGAATCGGCGGTCAGTCGATGGGAGAAACTGGCCGCCATCGACGCTGAGGCGACAAACCCCGATCTCGCCGCAGCCCTCGTTACTCATTCCTCGTTGCTGGCAGCCTGTGGAGAAACTGACTTAGGCTTAGAAGCGGCTCAGCGCTCGGTTCAGATTCGGGAGCATTTGGCTTCGGCCGATCCCAAACGATATCGCCAGGATTTGGCTTACAGCTTAGGGATGCTCGCGCACCGACTTAGTAACGCGCGGCAGTTTGATGCTGCGGTCAAAAGCGGTGAGCGCTGTGTTGAAATATGGGAAGAGTTGTCGCAAAGAGGGGTCCAATCGATTTTGCGACAACTCGCAACGGCATTGCACAACCTCGGGATACGGCACGCCGAAGCTGGAAACGAAGCCAAGTCGTTGGAAATCGCACGCCGGGCCGTTGCTCAATTCGAAGGGCTGACTGCCGAGACGCGCCGTCACTGCGCTGCGGAATTCGCCGCCGCCACGAACTCATTGGCTGTTCGTCTCTCGAACGCAGGGGAGCATGGTGCGGCACTTGTTGCTGCCCAACAGGCAGCAACGCTTCTGCGCCCGCTCGCGGAGCGTTTTCCGGATCGATACCGAGGCGAATACGCAAGTGCGCTCAACACCTGCTCCCTCCGGCTTGCCAAACTGTCTCGGAATGAACAGTCACTGGAGATGGCCAAGGAGGTTGTGCGCCTCCGCCAGTTGGATGCGGCAGATGGGGCACCAAGGAAGCTTGCGGAGGTGGGCGACGCCCTTAACAACCTCTCCCTACGTCAGATAGCCTGTGGCCAGCACGAAGAGGCCATGGAAAGTGCGGAGAGAGCTCTGGAATGGATCGAAAAGGCCGCAGCGGTGAAGTCCACGTGGATTGTATTGGTGGCAAAAGGAACCTCAAACCCTCGACCAGGCCAGGTCATCTTCAAACGTCGGGGATGCGTCGGTTTCCAGGAATCGTGGCGCTAGCCTGAAGGGCGAGGGCGCTGGTCCGGGCTTGGAAGGTAGGTCGATCTCCGCGCTCAAGAACCGAATGAAAGGACCCAGATCGTTGGAACCCGATTCTCGGATGGCAGTTCGATAACTGGATTGGTTTGCGAAAGTAGGAAGTGTGCCGAACAGCTTCTCGGTTTGCACCGCCAAGATGGCACGGCCCGTTCGTCCGTTGCCGTCGAGGAATGGATGGATACGCTCGAACCGGACATGGAAGAACGACACGGCGCGCAGAAGTTCGTGGGAGTTGAGCGAATCTAAACCGGGCCGAAGCAGCTCCCGATACTGAAACAATGCCAAGTGGAGCTCCCGGTCGATCCTGTGAGGGTCGGATGATGGATAGCCAGAGACGGTAGCCATCTGACCTGGGGTTCGAAACTGCCCGGCCCAAGGATGAACCCTTTGGAAAATGAGATGATGCACGAGTCGAAGGTCCTCGACCCCAAGCTCTTGCAGTGAATCAATCGATCGCAGCGCGGTCAACGCATCTAATTGGCCGACGCTCACCTCATCCTCGTAGTGCCTCAACGTCCGGATTTCGGGCTGCATCGGCAGTTTCCGGATCTGATTCCAACGGTGGGGGGAGGGGCTTCCTTGAAACGCTGGCATTATTGACCAATTCCTAGTTTTGTCCGATAGTAGCTCTATGTTGACGTCGCAGAAGAGTCTCACAAAGTCCGCCAGCTCTGCAACCCACGTTGCCGCCGCTCTCAAACGCGACTTGGAGTTCGTGTCTGCCAATCAGCAGATCGAAGGATTCTCGGGAGAAATCACCGAAGCGATCGCCAATCATCAGCCTGACTTGGCAGCCATCTCCGAGTCGGCTCAAAAGTTCGGCGCTCAAGTCCCGAATCCGGCAAATCTGTCGACACCTCCGCTCGTTCGTCGTTGATTGCTGCTCCTTCTCCGGCCGTCCTCACAGGGACGAAAAATATCCCAGCTCCCTCAAGGATGCGTAACCGCGCGATTGCTGATCTGAGGGTAGTCCTAGAATCACGTGATCCAAGAGTTCGATCTTCAACAATTGTCCGGCGCGAATGAGATCGCGAGTCACCCGCACATCGGCATCCGATGGCGTCGGATCCCCACTCGGATGATTGTGCAGGACCAGAATGGCTGCAGAATTCGAAGTGATTGCTGGCCGAAAAACCTCGCGAGGGTGGACCAACACGGTATCGAGGGTTCCCACCGCGACTTCGTGCACATTGATGATGTGTCGTCGGGTGTTTAGACAGACCACCTTGAAACGTTCCGTGTTGTAGCTGCGGAATTCCTCCCGGAAGCACTCGGCCACCCGTTCTGGTGTGTCGAGAATCGGATAGTCCTTCCTCTTCTCCTTGGCCAATTCCTGGGCCAGCAGGAAGGCACTCCGGATCGTTTTCGCTTTGGAAGGCCCAATTCCTGTGATCTGGGTGAGATCGTCAAAAGACGCCCGGGATAGATCGGTCAACGATTGAAACTGTTTAAGGAGATGATCCGCCGCCTCCTCTCCCGCCAGATCAACGAGAACGCCTGCGGTGTTATGCCTCTGCTCCTCGATTCCCATCTATTCCTACTCCTCGTAAAGCCCGACCGCTCCACCGCGGACACTAAAATTCCAAACAGCCTTTTTAGCATATTTCCACTGGATACCACAAGCGGCAGCATCGTCCTACGAACACTAGACAAAGCCACGCAAAGAGAGCATATCCATTGCAGGGGCACTGAAGGATTTCGGCTCGATTCTGTCCGCCATACTTTGATAGGGGGTCAGAGATTCTTTGCTTCCCTCGCAAACCAAGCACGGGAAGCCGCATTACGGAGGGGGTTCAACTCCAACCGTACACGGCACTTGCCGAGACGCAGCCCGCATCCGCAAGGACAAGGATGCTTGTTGGCTATGCGTTTCTTGAGCGACAGGGCCCATAGTGCCTGTTTCACCTGGGATGCCGTAGTCAGACCGAACATTGCTTGGTAGTCGGCTAGTGCACCCGGTGCCCCGTGCGGCAATTCGCCGAACGGGAAACTTCGTCCTGACGTAAGAGATTTCGAAACGGCGAACAGAAATGGAACCAACGCTCGATCCACAAAACCGAGGATGCTTGGGCAACCCCTAACGATGGCAAGAAGTCGGAGTGGTGACCCGAGGCACAGCGAACCGTCTGAATTGACGTGGAACTCGGGTAACCTTGGAATCCGGCTTCCTGTTTCGAACACGACCGGAATGTCACGAGGGAATCCCTGGGGAACTTCGATGGCGATCTGAAATTCATCTTCAATCGTCGCTTTATCGCTGGGGCAGCTTGCCGCGAAACGAAACAATCCGCTCAACCGGATCCCACCGCTCTCGGTTGGATTCAGCGTCATCTCTGGATAGCCCCCGAGGAACTCGGAGCAACCCCAATGGGCTGGAATTACAAATCGCGTCACGCGCACCAGGGTTTGGGCGGGGGCTCTGAGATAACGGTGTGGCGTGCCGGTTTCGGGGCGATCACAGGCCGCTGCTGGCCGAACCGGTTTTTCAGCCACTCCTCGGAAACGCGAACTTGGAAGACATCCTGAACAGCCTCCCGAAAGGCCTCGGCGGTGTGTGCTGCTGCAATTCGACTGAGATCTTTGATTGCCTGGCGAACCCAACGCCTGAACGTCCCCTCCAGGTCCAAATGACTGCTATCGGCTGCATACCACTTCTCAGCGAAATCCTCCTCTGGATGCACTGGGTTTGGGACTTTGGGGTTAGAGTGAGAAATGGCCGATTCCATGTTGGGTAGAATTTGCCTCAAGGCCTCGGCCGCATCATTTGCACCGGTGTATGCGTGTGCGGCCAAAGTAGTGATGATGATCGAGATGGGTTGGCGATCCCGACCATCAATAAATGCTACGTCTCGGTGCCGTTTGAGGATTTGGATGGCTTGTTGGAGCGGAGATCTCCAGGAGCTAGCCGGAAGCTCCTCGACCTTGCTCTTACCTTCTAGGATGAGGGTTTGAGAAGGAGGGCGAAATGATTTCTGGCGGATTCGGCTTTCGAACCAACGTGCATACCCCTCGGAATTGCTGACCCTCCAGTTAGGGGTCATCACAGGGTATCCCGGGTGTGTTTTGTCGGTGATGGCACCGGCATGGCACGCGATCCCGTTGGCGAGTTCCGAGGGGATGCCATTTACGACCATCCTTTTGGCAAGGGCCGCTCTAGCGGCCGCGTCTTCGGGAATCGACGGTACGGCATCCAGGTGAAAGCCGACCTCGTCCTTATAGCTGAGGCGCCAACAGCGGTTCTTTTCGTCGAGAGGCGTTTGGATTTGGTTGGCGACTCGATACGCTTCGAGGTCCTGCCCAACCATGTGTTTGAGGTCCTTCTGGGCATGGGTTGCCTTCGTGATGCCACGTTCCAGGCGACACCCCATGTCAAGATCGTACTCGTCAACCTCCGACAGCGGTCGCACAACGGTACCTAGGCGAAAGGACCCTTGGGGGTAGATTCGCGGGCTGTAGCTGCTGCATCTCTGCCCCGGTTCCCCGAACCATTCACCAAGCCTCTTGTAGCGCGCTTCAGCCTTTTGTCGGGCCATATCTGGAAGGTCGATTTCGTGGAGGATTGCCGTGAGAACAGCGGCATCGATTTGGGGTGTCATGTCAACTGATTGTGATAGCTTCGATGAAGCGGTTGTGGATGTTGTTTTGGTCGAAAAAGCGCCACGGAAGATCGGCTTTCGGTAGCCTTATCCGCCCCATTTCCACAGAGCACGCAGCAGGCATTGCCGGGAAGACGAGGATTTCTCTTGCCGTTGGACAGGACAGTCGGACGTCATCAACGACTTTGCGGATGACCTTTCCAAACTCGGTGAGTTGCACTTTCGCTGCCAGGAAGTGGGGGGTTGGGTCGGGGAGCGCGATCTCCCAGACCGAATGCGGTGCTGGCACGGCCTCGGCAATCCGGGCTCGAGAAATGCTCGCGCTCAAAGACACCACGATTACCGGAATGCCCATGTAGTTTTCAGGTCGACGGATTTGGTAGTCGATTGACCCGGAGGTGGCAGGCCAGGCCCATCGATGGGGGTTACGGTGTGGTTGGTACACCTCGGCGGGTACTTGGTCTGTGAAGAGCGAACCCAGCAGCACGAGAAGGGGCTGGTTTGCGAGGGCAAACACCGAGAAGTGGACGAGTCGATCCTCTTCAATCAGAGGTTTGATCTCGCGGTTAAACCGCCTGCGAAGGTGTTCGGCTTCGGTCGTCCAGAACTCTGGAGTGCTGTCATCGAACTCCGACACCATCTTCAATTCAATGTGGCGGTCCCCCTGAGGGAACCACCCTTCTTGGAACATGGCATCGACAGCGAGTGGATGCTGTTGCTCGGAGGTAATGGCTCCGATGCGGCCGCGGTAGAGAACGACGTTAGATTTTCTCGACGCCTTGATTCCGGTGACTCGACGAATTCGATCCTCGTGCTCTTGCTTCCAATTTCGGAGCAGGTTTTCTGGATACCTGTCGGTAGTGCTTGGGTCATCGATGGTCTTGTGGCACCCCTTGCAGAGGAGCATGAGGTTGTCGCAGCCATGGATGTATTTGGATCTTGGCAGCCCGTCTCCTCTGGGGCCCTTCGATGCGAACGGCACAATGTGCGCTTTGTCCCCAACGTTGACCCTTTCCGAGGTCGACTCCGAGAGGTAGACGACCTTGTTGCATGTAGGGAACTGACAGCGACCAGCTGCTCGTCCCCAGAGTTCTGCCTGCGTCTGGGCGGGAATTCCCCGGCTGGGATCCGCGGTCTTGCGTCTAGATTGTGTTTTTGAGTGACGGGGCATACAGTGAAGCTAGTTCTTGGGCGGGAAAGGGTCGTTTCCGTAACTGTCCCGGGCTCGAATTCGGCCATCGCGGCCGTGGATGATCAGTTCACTTCCTTGGTTTTTCGCGATCTGCCGCCCGCCTTCGATTGCCTTCGACTGCTTGTCGACAACTCGCGTGTCCCTTGTTGCGTTTTCGGCACGTATTGCCCATTGCGCACCTCGCCGTACGATATGTTGATTTGCCATAATGACTGGTAGTTCTGAAGGACCTGGATCGATCCATCTGTTACATGTGTAAGCATTGACAGCTTACACTGCAAGAACTATTTGTCCCGAACTGACGATCTCGCTGTTTAGAAGGTCAGTTGGCTGGCTGACCCATGAGGGAAGAATTCGGCCAGCCTGATTCTGGAGGCGGCGATACTGACGTTGAAAACCTGGGACACCAATGATTCGGCCGGGCTCCGGTTCTCCTCTGGAAGTTCGGGGATGTTCGTCACTCGAGACGGCCGGAGGAGTTTTTCTAAAGATTTTATGACGAGAAACTTAGGTAAAAGAAAGCCGCCGATACAGCGGTTGGCCTGCCATTCCCACCAGCGGCCATCATAGCCGCAGTTGGCGCTTTGTAGTTTGAAGTCTTGATCACGGCAAAGGAAGCGCCGGTCGGAGGTGATGTTAGCGGACCCTTGCTCCCAAAACACCTGCGCCCGAGTCGAAGGGTCCCTCATGAAAAGGATAGGGTGGAGCATGCAGTGCCCAGCTTCGTGCGCCCAAGTAGACCGGATCCGGTGCTCAGCCGAACGAGATTCGTCGTCGAGTTTGCTGGAGACCCCAACGAACTTGATGCGGCCGTTGGGTTCGAAAGCCGTTACACCAAGGACGCCTTCCGGGAGATCCTCGTACCGGTAGTCCTTACAGAAGTGTTTGCCAATGAAGGACTCAATGTTAATGGGCCCCGGCGTGGCAGGCAGCGCCTTCGCCTTCTCCAGTTCGTCGACACACATTTGGTCGATTTCGGCGCGCTCGAACCGGAGTTCGATGCCGAATGGAGGGCGATTGGTAACTCTCTGCTGCATCCTGCCCAGTTACTTGGATTTGAGCCTTTTCACAAGATCCTCGGGCGTCATAGAACCCGTTCTCACCTGCTTTAGCTGGGTGCGGAAGGCCAAAGCGAGAGTGGGATTGTTTTCGATGACCGCCTTGAAGTCGCTCACGGTGTCGCGGTGATCATATTGGTGGATTTGCTCGAGCGGGATGCCGAGTTCCTTGGCGATCAGGGCGAGATTCTTCTCCGCAGGCGCGCGGCGTCCCAACTCAATATCCGACAAGAACGGCGCAGTGATTTCGACCCTTCTGGCCAGTTCGCGCAGGCTTAAGCCGGCAGCCTCTCGCGTTTCGCGGATGAATTCGCCGAGTGTTTTCATTGGAGTTGATTCACCTCGTAAGCTTACACAGTTTTCATAGATTGTCGACAGCCTTCTACCCCCCGACTGGAGCCCTGACGATCGGTGTGCGGTAAATCGTCGCATGGCTCCCGCCTCAAGTTCCAACTAGGAACCGGGGAGCATCTGCACTCTAAGAATCGCAGCCTTGGAGAGGCTCCAGCTGAGACCAAACCATCGGCATCTTTTCTGACAAGTGGGGTAGCTGGCCCCCAGTCTCATAGTGCGACCATTTTTTACTGAGAACCCTACCAACGTTATGAAGAATCCGAGCGCATCAAAGGGATCTAGCTCACACCGCACAAACAATCATCAAACACTGATTCGCGCCACCCAGCTTAGCTAGCCGGTCCGGCTCTCAGATAGGAATGGAGACTTAGGAGGGCGAAGGAAAATCGCTTAGGTCTTATCGACATCTTCCAACTTCACACCCGAGATAGTCAGAAGTCGTTTTCGAAACGGGATCATGTCTGGAACCTCTGCCGGGGTATTCTCTTTCAAATGGTCAATCGTGATTAGCACACACCAACTCATCACGTTTGTATCGTGAGAATCGGTCGCTTTGTCCAGATCGCCTGTCAGCGCCCTGAGGCTACCATGAGTATACTGTGAATAGATGGCGAACTGTGATTTATAAAGATCTTCTAGATGGGCCAACTTGGCAGCGTCCGAGATCCTTAGCTTCTTGTATTCGATGGGATACCCAGGAAAATTCATCCTAAAGTGCTGCTCTAAATCGGCCAAAGCCTTTTGTGCCTCCAGCTCCTCAGCGGTAGTTTTTGCCAGGAGTTTTTTGTCCTCAAACCATTCCGTGTAGGCCTTGCGAAAGTGGAACTCTTTAGACTTAAGGCCGGCAGACCCGTAGACAAGCAATTCGATTGCTGATCTCACCAATATCTTTGAAGCATGAACTCGAAAATTATTCCTAAGGAAGAAAAACCCCTCCGCAACTCGGTTGAGTCCTACAGCCGTGTGGAAGAGGTAGTTGGTGTCTATACTCGGCGCCTGTTTGTTTCCAAGGGAATCAATAGCGCTCGCGAGAATGGTTTGAACCTCCGACAGGAGGGCCAAAGCAATGATTTCATCTGGATCATGTGATAGTGGCATCGCGGGTTCAAAAGCTAACGTGTGGAGGAGGAGTGATCAACTCATTCCAAGTAACGCATCCTTTGATGCGAGGATCAGCTTATCGCCCAACCGGGGTGGTAGGGATGATTCGTGGATGGTGGTTGATTTCGGCTTGCTGTAAAAATATAAGGACCCTCTCCGGACAAGAGCACGACAGTAAACATTTCCATCGCCTTCTCATTCTTACGTAGTTTGCATGATGGAACCTTGATGGAACCCTCCGACAAAAGCGATAGCCCGTCCACGTGTTGCACTTCAAGTCGGTGATCAAGATCCTTACGTTCACGAGCGACCCTCGCGCAGGACTGGTTGAGCTGTCCGGAAAATCAAAGTTCGATCTAACAATCAGAGTCTGGCATTCGAGATGCGATCCAACACTCTTGATTTGCGACTGTTGGTGATCTTTGGACGAAATGTGTTTCGCTCGACCCTCTTCAAGCTTTCTTACTTACGATCTGTGCACAGAATTGCTTAAGATCGAACTTACCCGCCGATCGACAATCTGACGCGTGTTCACGATGCTTATTGATCTACCGTTCACCAACTTTCTTTGGAGTTCCGTGGTGAGGATCTCTGCAAATTTGAAGATTGAATCCGCGTCTTGATTGATCTGAATCGTAATGTCGTTGTCGGCAAGGCTCCGTAGTTTCTCGATGCATTCGCGGGCTTGATTCACGTCTACCCGCATCTGGATCATCAGGCTGTCGGCTTCGGTCACGATCTGGGCGCGATGTCTTAGGAGGTCGGCTAGGGTGTCGTTCACTTGCTGACCTGCGAAGGTCCACCACTCCGTCCGGCCTGTTTCTTTTGCTGGGAGTAGGTGGGTGTGGTCCGTCCGGACCCACGCAAATTCATCCCGGATCCTTTCTAACCCTTCAGCCGCTCTCTTTGAGAGGTGATTAGGAGCCGTTTGGTTGGCGGCAACTTGCTGGATGCTTTGGGCCAACTGAAATGAAAGCCCCGGAGAGCCACCCATCCATCGGGTCTTGCCGCCCAAACCGTCCAATTCCACGCTAGCCTTTCTCCCTTTCCAGTCCACATACAGGACTCGCCACGTTTGGCCCGCGAGTCCGATGAACCGCGGCCCCTCGACGTGAGTAAGGAAGTTGCCTTGATCGACAGTTCCCACTTCCTGGTTTCCGTGGAGGACCGTGAAAACGGGTGGCGTCGTGAAGACCGACAGCAGTTCGGAGAAATAGCGGTAACCGTAGTCTTCCTCAGCGGTAGGCCCAAGTCCAAGGACTCCTTGGTCGACTACCAAGATGCCGGTGCGCTCCAAGTGCTCCAGTAATTCTCGAATCTCGGTTTTGGGCAGATCTCGAACGAACGGAATGCGTCCCAGCCACTGCTGCAAACCAGCGATCCCAAGACCGTTCTCCTGAAGAATGAGGGCGAGAAGTTGTTGCGCTAAGATATGGTAAGGTGCCGCCGGAGCCGAAATTGGTTCTACGAAACCGGCCTCCCACAAGGCGACGAGTGCGATGGTTCGATGAAGTGCTGGTTGGGAGGTGGCTAGGAATAGGCAATTCCTGCGGGTTCCAGGGCGTCGTCCGGTTCGACCGATCCGTTGGAGGAAGGAAGCGACGGTGTTAGGGCAGTCGATCTGGATGACTCGGTCCAGATTCCCGACGTCGATCCCCAGCTCCAGAGTGCTGGTGGCGACGATGACGCAGTTGGACGCTTGGCTAAAGGCCGCCTCGGCGAGTCGTCGCTGTTCGACGCTAAGGGAACTGTGGGAAAGGTAGGTTTCGACGCCATGACTTCGGAGCGCAGCAGCGATCTCTTCCACACGGGACCGGGAATCGCAAAAGACGAGGCGCTTTTCCCCTCGATGAAGTGATGAGATGACAATGGCGGCATTTTCAAGGCTGCCGACGTAGTCGATTTGAACCTCCGGCGTCGCGATGCCGCTGGATGGTGCGACAACGGTCACTTTATTTCCGCTACAATGCCCCGCAAACCATTCCAACAATTGTTCCGGATTTCCGACGGTTGCGGAAAGCCCAATTCGCTGCGGTTCCGCTGGGGCTAGGCGGCTGATTCGCTCTAAAACAAAGAGAAGATGCCAGCCCCGGTCATCGCCCGCGAAGGCATGGATTTCATCTACGACCACGGCCCGCAACGAGGAGAAGAATTGCCGGTGCTCCACCTTGCGTGAGACCAGCATCGCTTCCAAGGATTCAGGCGTGGTGAGCAGGCAGTCCGGGGTAGTTCTGACAATCTGCCGTCGCCGCGACTGGGTGATGTCGCCGTGCCAAACCGCACAGCTTCGTCCGACCAAGCCCAGGTAGTATTCCAGCCGCTCGTGAAGGTTGTTGAGCAGCGCCTTCAGCGGACAAATGTAGAGAATCGAAAGGCCACTCCATTCCTCGGACAGCATTCGTGAGAGGAGTGGAAAGATCGCAGATTCAGTCTTGCCACCAGCTGTGGGTGCAATCAGCAGGGCATGATCACGAGCGAGGACGGGGCCGATGCTGAGTTCCTGCAGGGGACGAAGCTCCTTCCAACCCAGCGAATTGACGATGTGGTGCTGCAGAGCAGGATGGAGTCTGTCGAAGTTGCTCACAGGTTCAACTTGATGTCATCGACGCTCGCCACCCCGGCGGCTGATTGCTCGACCAGTGTTAGTTCGGTGGGTGTCACCGTCAGCGCGTAGTCGCGACGGGGATCGAAATCGGGGAATTGATCGATGCGATCCAAGACATCACCGACCAGCTTCTTGAGATAGAGGCGTGGCGCAACACCGACTTTCCCGCCGAGCTTTCCGGCCACCGCCTGGGCGAGATCCTCCAACAGGGCTGAATCTGCACGCTGCCTGATCCTCTCCACATGAGGCGACCCCTGGGCGAACAGTTGGGTCACACGGGTCCCCACCTCGATTAAGGAATCCTTGGTAAACGGTGACAGGCGCAGTTGAACGGCTCTTGGATTATCGAAGCGAGCCTCCGTTGTGAAATCCACGTGGAGGCGTTGGGCGAGGGGAGCTAGCCGCTGAATCCCTTGCGGACCGTCAAAGAAGGCCGGAGTGCCGGTAATGACAAGGTAGAGCCCCGGAAAACGGCCCGCGTCGATTTCGTCGATCAATTGCCGCAGTGCGTTGAGAGCTTTTTCCCGCACATCGCCCCGCACGCGCTGCAAAGTCTCTACCTCATCCAGGATGATCAGGAGACCAGGGAGGCCGGAGTCCCTCAGCAAGGTGAGCAGCCCCTGAAGAAAGCCGAGCGCCGCAAAGTGGTCCACATCCCCTTTGATGCCCGCCGCACGTTTTGCCTCTGCCCCGACGGACGGTTGGCCGCCCAGCCAGGCCAGGATGCCGTCCGCGACTGCCGCTTGGTTTTGGGTGACGGCGGAGCGATATGCCCTTAGCGCGATGGCAAAGAGTGGGGTGGTCTTGCTGACAAGCTGAAGCCGTTGTTCGATGAGAGAGTTTGTGCGTTCGAGCAGAACTTCCTGACTGAGGTCAGCCCCGCTGGCGGCAAGCACGTCCTCCTCCAATGCGAAGAACCAAGCATCCACGATGCTGCGAAAGGCACCTCCGTCGATATCATTTGTCCGAAGGCGCTCTATCAGTCTGCGATAGACCGTCTCCAAACGATGCAATGGGGTTTCCGTTTCAGAAATTTGGACCTCTGTGACGGCGAACCCCTTTTTGAGCGCACGATCCTGAAGCCAACGGGCTAGGAAGGTTTTCCCGCAACCATAGTCGCCGCGAATCGCTTTGAACACCGCTCCGCCTTTGCTGACGCGGTCCAGCTCATCGTCGAGACAGCCCGAGAACCGTTCCAGCCCGACCGCGAGCGCTTCCACGCCATTTTTGGGCACTGTCCCCCGACGCAGAGCATCGAGGATTTCGAGGCGTTTCTCAGGGCTGACGGTCATGGTTACAGGAGATCGAATTGTGATTTCAGGAGTTCCCGGTTGAGACGCACCGTGCGGGAACTGTCGTCAATGGAGAGCACCGGATAGCCCTCCACGTTGAGGATACGCCGCAAATTGGAAAGGATGCCAGGTAGACGGAACTCGGGAACCCCAGTCCGTGAAGAAAGGGCGACAAGAAGCACAGAGCCGCCGCGCTCTTCAATAGCTTCCAGAATTTTTCGAATGATCTCGGCGGAGGGTGCGACACGACCGGCGAGACTCAACTGGGATTTGAACACATCGGACTTCAATAGCACCCAGATCCAATCGGCTTCCGTCGAAGTCGGTATCGTCCTCGGATCGAACAAAGGTAGCCCGGTAACTTCCTTAGCGACGGCGGGCACCGGAGTGGATTGTGTCGGTTTCTTCGTCTCTGAGGCCGCGCCCCCAGCAAACCACCAATCGGGCAATCGTTGAGCCACCCCCACCCAACCGGCGGGCAGGTTCTTCTCCTGGGCGAGCACAGCGAGTGGCACGAGCACTTCCTGGGGCGAAATCCCCCCGTGGTATCCATTCTTCCGGCTGGTGTAGATGATCCGCTCACTCCACGGAGCAATAAATCCCCCAGAAGCAAATGGCGCGACGCGCTCTCCCTTGACCTCCAGTTCGCGAGACTCAGGTGTCCCCTGGTTGCTACGATACCGGTCGCTTCCTTCCTGACGAATGGTTTCCGTGTTGTGCTCAATGATATGTCCGTGGTCACTGGTCATCACAACCACCCGGTCTGCGGCGATCGCAGCCGCTAGTAGTTGCTGGAGTAAGGGAACCCGCTCGATGCTCCAGCCCATATTGAGTTGATCTCCCTTCAAGAGGTGATCGTCGATGGCGTTGACCACGACACCCACCACTGGACGCTTCTCGTGAATCGCGCGTCGGACTTCCTCGCTTAATCCGATGCCGTCCCGCTCTGAAAGACTGCCCTTCAGGAATAGCACAGGTTGTGTAGCAGTAGTGTTGTGCTCGGAGAGTGCCGGATGATTGCGGAAGCCGACCTCTTCCCCGGCGGAGGCCACCGCCTGTTCTCGCCCTACCAGCAGCAAGCGGCGCGACCACTCGGTAATCGTGGGCAGTCCGGCGATGGCGAAGTGTGGCTTTACCGAGTTCGAGGGCACTGCCTCGAGAAAACCTTGTTGAGAAAATGCCGATGCGAGCTCCTGGTGAATTGCCAAACTCAGGCCGTCCAAGACCAGGAAAAGAACCCGCTGCTTCTTGGCCAACGGTGCCACAACCTCCGGAATTAGGTCTTCAACCCTGAACAATGCATTTTCACCTCGCCTCGTCCATTCCACTAGTGCGGAGCCGAATCGTTTGTTCTGCTCCTCTCGCAATGCATCCACGGGGGCTAAAATTTCACGATAGGCTCGCGTCAGTTGTGGATGGCTGTCCCCGTGGAAAAGATGGCGACGAGCCCAATCCACGAACGCACCATCTAAGTGATAGTCGCCAGCCACCGCAGGGAAGTCCGCCGTCACGGTGGCAGGGCCACGCAGTTGCCAGCGGCAAAGGCGGATGGCCATCTCTGCACGCTGGATGCGATCCGGTTCTCTGTTGGCCAGAAGATGTTGTCGAACGTTGGCGAAAGCCGATTCCGCCGTTCTGAGCTGAGCGGCTTTGGGTTCCTGGACAAACGCCAAAAGAGCTTCACCAAGAAAACCCAATCGTTGTTCCAAGCCCACTGGGGAGGCGTCACTCAGATTGGCGAACGATTCTAGCCGGAGTTGACGCAGCAGGTGATCGAACGTCTCGAGCTCGGACCGTAAAGCTGCCGTAGCAGGCTCCTCCAGCTCTCGGACGAGCCATTTAAGCCCCGTCTCGCCCAGCGACTGTCCGTCTTTGGAAGAAGGATGTTCGCCACCGAACATCGGCTCCAGCCTTGCTCCGGCCGCGATGAGTTCCCCCGCCGGATTTGGACGGAAAACGACCTGGCAGGCCAATGCCAATGCGGGAATGGAAACCGCAGGAGACACCCGCATGGCACCCAATACCAACGCGGCTGGATTGCCGGCATGGCGCTTCAGCCAATCCTGGATTGCCGACGCAGCCTCAGGTGTCAACGCCTCGAACTTGGGTTTCGATTCAGGCTTGCGTGTCCAATTGATCAGATCGAGCAGGTCAGGTTTACCGGAGCGGAATCCAAGGCTATGCCGCAAGAGCATCTCCCACGCCGTCTCGCTATCGAGCCGCCCACCTGCCACGGGTGGATAACCCTCGGGGGGGCGGGCTTCCGCCAGGGCCTCTGCCATCCAGCGAACCCCCGCAAGCCGTGGCTCGATGTCCTTCGCCTTGAATAGTTCTTTGAGAATCTCCTTGGAGCTTATGTGAAACAGTTTCCGACGAGCCAACCTGGCCAGCACGTCTTCGCCCAAGCACCTGTCGGGAACGCTGGTGAGGAGCACCAATTGCTCCGGCGGCGTCTTCGTCAGGGCCTCGCGAATCGCCAGTTCTGAGTCCGTCTGAACAATGACTTGCTCAATGCCATCTAGCTGGAAGGTTGCCGACCCTAGCCAACGCTCCTGCACCTGCAACCCCACCGCCCGCGTTTCGGGGAAACGCTGCCGGATTGCGCTGACTTGGGTGCGAATCTGGTTGAGTGTCAGCATGCCAATTTATCCGTTGTGGTTTGGTTTCACGTCTAGTTGGAGACGGACGCCAAACAGGACCATAACCCGCTCGTCCAAATCGATTCGGCAGTTCGCGTCGGCGTGGATCAGCGCGTGGAGTGATGCCGTCGTCACGATCATGTTGCTCCGCTCATCGGCTCCGCCCTTGGACAAGGAGCGGATATGATGAACTTCGAGGACTTCGACCACCTGTGTCCGTGGTAAGCCGGGCGGCAGTTGATCACCGATGACCTGACTTACACCATAGAGCGACTTTAGATCGGTCACCAGTCGACGGTTGCGCACCAACCGATCTGGCTGACTTGCATAGAAATGCTCCACATCCGCCGCGTCGCTTTGAAACCAAGAGCCTCCAGCGACTGAAATTGACGGCACGGTGGCGTTCCAAGCAGGCGCTGGTGTCTGCACCGGGGGAACGGTGGGGTTGCTTGTGCCCAAGGTTTGTATTGGGACGGGCGTCGGAGTCGCGGGACCAGGAACTGATGCCGGTGGGGTTGGGGGACGATCCGCTAGCAAGGTCGCTGCATCGTCTTCGATTCTTGCCAACGTCCCTGGCAGAGCAACGTCCTGCTCATTCCGAGTCAGAATGTCTTGGACTCGCAACGCGACGGCTGCACCTGCCGCCTGGCGGTAATCAGTCAGGCGTGACGCGGATTCGATGATATTCCATTTTGTGCGCTGCAACGCGGTAGTCACTGGCACTGCCTGACGGATGGAGGTGCCGAGGACTAGGGGGAGCTGAGTCCACGGTGCCATGGCTAAGGCGGGGATGACCTGTGTCTCCGTCGCACTGCGGATGGCCTCGAGCAAATCCCGACCGGCTCGAGCTGTAGCCAATCGTTCTGAGGTATTGGCAGCGATCCCGCGCTGCAGAAGCCGCTGTTCGAGTTCAACTGCCAGCGCCTGAGCTCCAGGCTGAAACTCCTGTGCCTTGGCTCTGAGCTCGGCGGTCAGCCTCGCTACATTGGAGGCGTTGCAGATCGAGCCGGGTGTGAGGCCAAAAATACCCTGAGCTCGCGAACACGCTTCCTTCCATTGAGCCGCTGAGGGGAGTGGCTGGCTTCGTAGTTCCATTTCGTCCCGGAGTGTCTCCAAAGAAGCTTGCACCGGACCGCCATGCAGGGTCAGGGATCGATCCGCCTGTGTGGCAAAGTAGAGGATGATGAGGTTTTGCAGCTCAGGCGGCAGGCCCATCGGCTGCGGTTCATCGATCCAGCGACGAAGCTTCCCCACCGTGGTGGCACCTTCACTGCCTTCCTTTGGGGCGAAGTTCTGTCGCCAATGCCCATCCACAACTAGATGAGTCTCGCCCATGGTCGCCAATTTCAACGGCTCGGCGATCAGCTTCACATCGCGGCGGTTTGAAGGATCCACCGGTGAGCGCCCATCGGCAGATTGGAGGGCTTTCTCTAGCTCCATCCAGACGCGCTTAATGCTAGCGCTTGAGATACGCGCGTCCGTGGAAAACTCCGGATGCCCGGGGAACTGGCCCTTTAGGGCCTCACTCAGCACCTCCTGAACGGCGTCTTTGAGGGTCGCCGCCGACGGAAGCGATATGGAGATGTTCGGATGGAGGCTCGTGATCTGCTCGTCGGGATCGAGGGTATGCGTGGAATCCAAGCAGGACTTGTCGCTGGCCAGCCCATAGGCGGCGTCGAGGTAGCCCTTGATCTTTTGCCTAAGAGCGCGAGACTGGTTCTCCAGAATGACTTTGGCCTGCGCTCGTTCGACAGCGGAGAGACGGGCGGCATAGGTATCAAATCGGCTCCCGGTCAGGACGTGGTCGAGTTTCACGAGCAACCCCAGTTCGCGTTGGGCAGAGTTGTTCAGGAAGGATGGCATCCACGCGATAGCGCGTGAACCCTTCGGACATTCACGGCGGAAACCGTCAATCCGGGCCAAGTCGTCCCGCGGACCGTGGTTCTCGTCCTTGTCGAATGGGAAATCGATGATGACCTTCCAGTCGTCCGCCTGGTTGTTCAGTGTCTCATTGTTGAGTTCCCGGACGTTGGCGAAAAGGAACTGGCACTGCCGCTTGGTTCCTCGCCAGAGGAAATCGTGGCTGATCCAAAGGGCGTCCGCCAGTTCGAGACCCATCATCTCGTAAACCAGCTCTTTCACCTTCCGAATCCGGTTTCCTGCGTTGTCCTCGGTGGCGGCCTGATTGACGAGACTGTCGGTATCTACCCCAGCCAACTGCACGCTGACGGTGGGATTGCCTTCCTCGTCCCCAAGCTTGATCTGGCCAATCTCGGAGGCCCACTCGCGGCACTTCTGCAACACCACTCGGCCTTCCTGACCTGGAATGGGCGTTTTGATGCTGCCATGGTTCAGCGCAGCCAGCTTGTTGACCGTCATCGATCGGAAGGACTCGACCTCGGGGGCGAGCGCTGAGAGCAAAAGCGTCTTCGCAAGACGATCATCCCGACGGAATCCCATCACCTTGGGGTCTGTCGGGCTCCCCGCGTCAGCCTGTTCCTTGCGGATGCCGTTCTTGCCTTCGATCAGCGGCAGGAGTTGCTGGAGATAAAGCCTCCGGGCGTTTTCGAAATGGACACGGATGATATCGCTGAAGGGTTCTTCGCCCTTCATGATGATGTCGAAAATGTCCCCGACGGGAATGATCTGCCCGAGTTCCAGCGTCTCTTTCTGCTCCACCAGCAGCATGAGCATAATCTTCAGCGCAGTGCGCTCGCGCTGAAGCAAAGTGGAAAGCGCCACCAAGGTCTCCATCAGCGCCGGGCTGAACGGATAAATCTTCCGGAACTGGTTCCGGTCGCCTTCCTTGGTTTGGAGAATGTCCAGGACGTCGCGGCGGATTTTCTCGGTCTGACGGAACGATTCGTCGATCTGCTGTCGGGCCGCCTCGCTCTTGGGCTTCAAGACGCGCTTCTGGGCGATGGTCGGCAGGTTGCGATCTTCCAGCTTGATGACGTCGAAACGCTGGTCGAAGTGCTTGATGGAATCATCGAGGGAGACGTATTGAGCGCCCAGCATGGTGTCGCCCACCAACTCCCTGAGACTCTTTTGACGGGCGATAAAGCTAATCAGCGGAACATCCCGCTTAGCATTCTGCGATTCGACGAGCTTCGCGAGCAACTGGCCCTGTTGGGTAACGAATTCGGGCTTTCCGGCGTGGCTGGCCAGCCAAAGAATGAGTTCGTCGAGGAAGAGGATGATTGCGTCGTAGCCTAGCGACTTCGCGTGGTTGCTGATGACCGATAGGCCGTTGTCGAGGTCGATGTATTCTGCGGTGCCGTGGGCGTGGCTAAAAATGGTGGCAACCAGCGAACCCACGAGGCGGATGCGCTCGGGATTCTGCGGGTGGGCGTTGCCCGCCCGGTCGAAAGAAGCCGCGTCCCACGCGGTGCCGAGATCGCCCCAGCCACTATCGCCCGAACTAGCGTCACCATTGATCGCTGTGAAGAATGACGCGTCACCCATCTGCTTGCGCAGGCTGCGAGCGTTCTCGATCAACTTCTCCGACCGATAGACTCCCGGGTGCGGCTTGTCGGGATGCAGCCGGGTGACGAAATCTGTGTAGCCTTCCAGTATAGCCGATGTGAGGTCGGTCTTGCCGATCATGTGGAACGGCACCAGCAGGAACTTCTTCCCATGACCCCAGTCGTTCCAGTTAGTTTCGGCCAACAGCGTCGGGAATTCCGTGAACTTTTGGATCGCCGGGTGATTGGCGAGCATGAGGTTCAGCACCGCCATAAAGTGGGACTTGCCAGAGCCGAAGCTGCCGTGGAGGTAGGCTCCCTTGCTGGAGTTCGATTGCAGGCTGGATTTGACCAGATCCAGCGCCTGTCGGAAACACTTCGCCAGTTCCGGTGTGACGACGTAGTTCTCCAGCGTCTGGTCCGGGTTACCGAGGCCCTCGGTCAGGCGGAGGACAAAGTCTCCTTGCCGCACTTGATCCGGCAGGTCGATGAGGTCTTTAAGGTAGGCCATGGCGTCAGTGCTTTAGGTCGTCGACATCGCAATCTGCTTCAGGTCCGCGAGCGATTTACCGAAGCGCTTGGCTTCTTCGCGGACGTATTCTTCGTAGTAGTCGCCCATCTTAAGGCCGAACTCGGGATCGAGCTGGTTATGCCACTGCTTGAGCCACGGTAGGAGTTCGTGCAATCCCGCCAATACCAGCAGGAGTTTGGGTTGACCGGCACCGGTCGATTGCAGATTGCCGTAGTGGGCAGCGAGGGCCTTGGCTTGCTGGAGGTGGTCCAAGCCGGCCCAGGCTACGGTCAGACACGGATCGCCGTCGCGGCTGCATCCGGGGTAGCTGATGAAACGTTCCTTCGGCACATCAAGCTTCCCGCGCAAAGACCAATAGGTGGACGAGCGGAAGTCGGCGCTGGCGTATCTGGGCGGGACCGGGATGTCGCCGATCCGTTGGGCTTTGCGAGCCTTGGCGTCGGCTTCAAGGCGTTTGTGGTCGGCGTCGGAAAGGTTTGGGGCGCTCAGTCCAAGCTCGTCGTCGATGGCGTCTTCGGCGCGTTGCTTATCCCAGGTGTCTTCCCAGACAGAGCGCTTCCGCAGGCCGGTCTCCTTGTAACGGTGGCCAGGCAGGAACGGGACGGCGGCGCTTTGGATCAGCTCGGCGACAAGCTTGTGCGGATCGAAGTCGGCACGGCCCCGATAAACCTCGGCGGCCTCGCGGAAGTCGGGTTGCAGGACGAGGTCGGTGACCTGCTGCGTGGTGAAGAGTTCGACCTTGGGCTGGTAGGCTTGGGAGGCTTCGCTTCCTTCCGGGGCGTTGAGGTCGCGGCCTATGACGCGTTCGATGCGGTCGAGGAGCCATTTTTCCAGCGCCTTCTCCAACTGCTCGTCCCACGGTTCGGTGTTCCAGCGGCGCTTGTATTCGGGCTGCTCAATTAGGTGGATGCTGGAGTCATCCGCAATCCGTTGGATGCGGCGTTCGACCAGCTCGCGATACGCAGCCGGCCAGTGAGATGGAACCTCTGTAATGGGCGTGGAGCAGTGTCGTTCGAACCAAGCCGTTTGCAGTTCGCCTGCCTTCATACGCCGGGCCATGACGATCTCGAAGGCGCGCTGCCCCAGATCGATGCCATCGGGCGGGATTTGCACTGACCCGTCGGGTTGACTCACGCGAGCTCCGGCCTCGATTAGCTTGAATGACTCGTAGATCTGCCAATCCAGCTCTTCCTGCCATGCGATTAGCTGGTGCCGCTGGCGCTTGGCTCGGGCCCGGGCGTTGGCCAGCCTGGTGGGTAACGGGTCGCGGGCGGAGCCGCTCCAACTCGCCAGCGTGGCGGCAGGTGACTCATCCTGCAGGGCCTTGCTGGTTTGGACAAGCGCGGTCGGAAGCTGCGAGGGCAAGACCGCCGGAAGCGGTAGCTGTTTGATTTTGGTTCCGTCGAACGCAAATCGATTCTCCCACGCCTCCGGCTGAATGCCTCGACCAATACCGCTCCCCCCTTTTGGAAAGCAGACCTGCCTCAGTAAGAAGCCCGCACCTGAAGAATTCAGATACGCGCAAAGTGACCCATAGCGCTCGATCGATTCACTTTCCTTTAGAGTGATAATCTGGGCTGTAAGGTTATAAGCAGTTGTCGTCGAACCCATCGCGAAGTGGTTGTGGGTCGCGATGTTCGCATAAGTTATGATTGCCGGGCTATTCAGTCGATGAATTGCGATTTGGTGCCACTCCCACCAAGGCTTCCCGGCCATGAAGTAGGTTTCTTTTCCAAATGTCGTTCGGTTTCCAAGCACGGTTCGGCATGGCCATATCCACCGAAGCAATCCGGGGAAGTCCTGTAGTTTTACTGCCTGCCCATCACGATAAGGCAGGAGAGTTTCCTCTCCGACGGATACGGTCCAGTCCCTGACATTCTCACCCGCCACAATAGAGCGGTAGACGGCCGATTCTACGGCTTGACGACTGAATGCCCCAAGTGTGGCTAGGAGCACTTCTTCGCCGTTCGGGATTCCAAAGAAGCCGATCGCATCAATCAGAGAGCTAACTTCGGAGTCACAGCTGTCGGTTATCACTTCGCGCATCTCTGCCGCGCCACCGCCGCCGATGCTCCAAGGATGCGTTGCGAAATTGTTTCGCGGAGAGTCGGCAGAGCTTACCCATTGGCTGGAACTGCCAGGCTGATCGATTTGATGAAAAATGGCCTGCCATACGATTCCGTTTTCGGGTTCGCTCGGTTTTTCAGGCTCACTCTTAATCCCAAGAACCGTGCGAACAGTGCCACTCACGGGCGGCTGATTTTTTCCAAAAAGGATGACCGTGGGCGTGCCGTGGCCGGGGATGTAGGCCCCCGCGGTGTCGAGGATGTGCGTGAGGTCCCAGCATGAGAGGTAGTCCTCGATGAGCTTCTTGCCAAACTCGCGCTTCATGAAGGAATTCGCGGTGATCTGCCCGACGAATCCGGCTGGCTGCCGCGTGGTGCCGTCGCCTTTGACCGCGAGGTCGAAGAAGCGCTCCATGAAGGGCACAGAGAGCGAATACTTGCGATGACACGAGAGGAAGCGCGCGCGGTAGAGCTCGCTGACGGCGCGGTCCTTCACGGTGATGTAGGGCGGATTGCCGACGACGGCGTGGTATTGCTGCCCGAGGATGCGCCGAAGCGTCGCCGTGTCTTCGACCTCGTAATGGTGCTTCAGTTCGTCGCGGAACACGGCGTCGTCGGTGTCGAAGGTTCGCTGGGTCGCGCCTTGCATCTCGAACTCGCCGAATCGTCGGCCGTGCAGCAACGAATCCCCCACCGCGAGGTTGAGGCTGAAGTTCGGGGCTGCCTTGAGGCGGTTGATCCCAACCGCCTTGAGCGCGGCGATCAACAATCGGAACCGCGCAATCCCAACCGCAAAAGGGTTCAGGTCCACGCCAAAGACGGAGTCCAAGGCTCGCTGCGCCAGTTCGCGGATGGGAGTGGCGGGCTCAGCCTGTTGCCAGCTCTTTACAATACGGTCGAAGCCTCCCAGCACAAAGTGTCCCGACCCGCAGGTGGGATCGATCATCCGGATTCCCTTCAGGCCGAAGGTTTGGATCGCCGGGCCAAGTGTGCGGTCGAGGATGAACTCCTCGATGAAGAGCGGCGTTTGCAGCAGCGCGTAACGCTTCCGCGCCGCCTCCGAAAGGTCCTGGTAGAGGTCACCGAGGAAACGGGTGTCCCAGGAGGCGTCGGTGAAGTCGTGGTTCAATACCCCGGTGTCGGGGTTCCGTTCCTGCCAAAAGCGCAGCAGCTTGGTCACCGCGTCACCGGTGGGTCCGAATTGCCAGAGCGGATTGTGCTTCGGATCGAACAGATGGCAAAGACCCGGCAAACCCGCCGCCGTGCGGAAGACGTGTTCGAGGTAATCGCGGTCGGAGTTGAGCTTGTTCGTCCGGAAGTATTCCTCCCGCTCGTGCTCCGCCGCCGTCCTCCGGTCGCCCGGCCCGCTGATCCACGGGTGGTCCAGCAGCTCGTTGTCCTCCAGAAACCGGATGAACACCGTCCCCAGCACCCAGGCCACGGCAATCTGCGTGATCAGTTCGTCGCGCCACACCGAATAGGCTTCCGCGGTTCGCCGACTCGCCCGCGCGGCTTCGTATTGCGCGGTGAGCTTGGCCTTGATGGTCGGCTCTGCATCGGAACGGGCGCGCAGGTCCTTCTCAAGATTGAGAAGGACGGGCTTGAGGGCGTCGAGCAAGGCAGTGCGGTCGATCATGACGTTGTGTTCTGGCAGGTAGCGGTTTGGTTGAGCCAGACCTCTGGGATGTGTTCCCACTGTCCTCGCGTGGCCACTGGGACCGGACGTCCGTGAAGCGTTGGAAGTCGGTTCTGGTCGTCCGCCGGGACAAGCACCCAGAGCGATCGCGGATTCTGGCCATCGAGGCAGATGGCTTCGCGGAGCTGCTCCAAAATCGGGATCTGGTTGAACCGGGCAAGCAGACCAATGTTCGTCAGAAGCACCGGTCTGGTCTCAGCAGCTAATTGCGCCTTCAACTTGGGCATCACGTAACCCGCCACGAGCTGATTTAGCTTCTTCCAATCGGTGGAGGTCTCAGCGGCCTGGTCTGCCTCCAGGATCTTTTCCCACTTCACCTTCAACAAGTCGGCCTGGGCCTTCAGTTCGTTCAGCAGCAGGGTGTCGATGTCACAGACCGCCACCGGGAAATCCTGGCGAAGCCGTTCTTCGACGACGAGGTAGTTGGTCGTTGTCGAAACCAGAACGAGATAGCCCGCCGTTTGGATGGAGCGTTGGAGGCGGTCGGTAAACTGGTCCGCCGTCAATTGCTCCGCCGTGACGCCATTGTCTTCGGGATCGCCTGAGCTCCCCTTCGTGACGGTGGATGAACTCACCCCGGTCACCCGATCCCGGCGTTCCGAGCGATAGGCACCCCGGCCATTCTCCGCGGTCGGATCCCACTTCAGTTTCGTATCGACCTTGTCGAGCAAGGTATCGAGCTCGGGGCGATTGGGCAGCGGAGCCGCCTCGGGATAACGGCTACTGACGCGTTGGCGAATGTCATCGACGGAAAGGTTACGCGTTCCGAGCAATGCACCCGCCGCCAACTGAATGGCGCGGCGCGGCTCCAATCCTCGTGGATAGACCTCCAATCGGGAGGAAAGTCCGGCAGTTTGCGACGCACTCACAGCCAGCTTGACCAGCCGTTCGTCGGAAAACGGTGATACACCCTGCGGAAGGCGAACGCGGCGTAGCGTCTCGACCACGCGGGCGGGTGGTGCGAGTGGATCTTGAAGCGCCAGCTCGTCGGCTTCCTTGCCTAGCCTGAATGCGTAGTCACCCAAGTCGTGGCTGATCGCGATCAACACTCGGTCCGTGCTCCGACATTCGACGAAGCGTGCCGTCTTCATCGAAAACTCGGTTTCGCAGGCCGTGCGCAGAACTGCGATGGCGATTTGAGTGCGTCTTGGTTCCGTCTCGGTGGACCCACGAGCAGCGAGCAGTGCATCTGCCAGCTCCCTATGGGTCATCGCTCCACCTGACGCCTGCAGGATATGGAAAATGGCCTCCCGAAGCCCGGTGATCGAAGGCGTGCGTGCCCAGCGCTCGCGGGCGCTGTTGATGACTTGGCCAATCCGTTGACGGGACAAACCGCTGTGTTTGGCGACTTCGGTCTGGCTCGGCCACCCCCTGAAGTCTTCTGGCCGGGGCAGCGTCCGCGGAACCTCGTTCAGGGAAGAACCACTCAACGAGGAAACCGTTGGGTCGGAACTTTCCGAGGGGAGTGCCTTCAGCCCTAGGATCAAACGGAGAATATCGGCTTCGCCTGCACCAATCCGATTCAATGTGGAGACCAGATGATTGGCGACCCAATCGATGCTCGCAGATTCCGGCTCGTTGGGCGTGCTGTCCCGAGGTTCCGTTTCGGTGGCTTCCTGTTTGGGCTGGATGTCCGGAAAGCGAACGCGCAACTCGCGATGCAGATCGGTGATCTCGCGCTGCGTCTTCTTACCGACGCCAGAGAGCCGATTGAGTCGCCAGATCGAGCACAGCAAGAGATCTCGAACCGTGATGGCGTTGATCTTGTCGACCGCGTTGGCCGCCCGAGTGCTGAGACCGAGCTCGACCAACTGGGTGGAAAGCTGGGCCTTCTCTATCAGCGCAGCACGGGCGGCAGTGGTGATGAGGTCTCCGCCATGCGGCGTCTGGTCCAGTTCCGCAAAGACTGCCAGCCACGCGTCGCGCATTTGGCGAGCGTTGTCGAAGCGGTTTCGGAAATCGCGCCGCAGAGCACGTTGGAAGAACTCGACCAACTGCTCTCGCAAGTCGGCACTAAATCGTTCCGGGAACAGATTGGCTTCGCAATCGAGCACTGCGGGGTCGCTCTTGCCGTCACCCCAGGCGGGAAGATCTCCGGTAGCCATCTCGTAGAGCGTCATGGCGACAGCGAAACGCTCGGCTTGGAGATCCCAGCGTAACGGTTTCCGCAGTCGGATGAAGGGGTCGAGGTAGGCGGTCGTTCCGCACCGGATGTTCTCCGCGGAGATGTGGGAGAGGGAGAAGTCGAAGAGTGCGAGATGTTGTTCGGACTGCTTGCCACGCTGCCGAATCCCGATGTTCTCCGGCTTTATGTCGCGGTGCGCCACACCCATACGCTCCAACTCCACGACGGCATCGAGAAGATCCGTGCCAAAACGCTGAAGAAAGTCGATGTGCAGGCGACCTTCCTTTCGGAGCCGACGGGAGAGGGTTTCTTCTCCTGCACGCTCCATCAGTATGCCCGACAGCCCATTGAAGTCGCGCAGTTCAAGAGCCTTCACAATGCCCGGATGATCCAGCTGCTTCAGAGTTGCGAATTCGGACCTAAGCCGGTCGTTGTTGTCCGGCTTATTGGCTAGTTTCAAAACAGCCTGGGACTCACCATGACAAACGAGAAACGCAACCGCTGTCGAACCTTGGCCGAGACGTTCTATGACCTGAAGTCCTCCAGGTAGACGGTCGCCCGCTTTCGCCTCGATTGGATTCAGCCGAGCCTCGGCGTCTGGCGTGGTCAGCTCATTCTCCACCAGGTTGAGCTGATGAAGGAACTCCGGGACATCGTCGTAGCGGGCTAGGACATCCGGGTGAGTGCTGAATCGGATTAGATCACGGAGTTCGTCACCCGCAGCGTCCATGACGCTCCCGATATCCAATCCGCCTTCAGTCGTGACCCGCTGGGTCATCTCCAACGGAGTCGGTGCGGGCGTTTGTCCTGTGAAGAGGTAGTAAGCCAGCGCCCCAAGGCTGAAGACATCCTGGCTCAAGGCATCGCAGAACGGGTCGCGCTGAGCTTCAGGAGAGAGGTAGACAGCGGACGAATCCTCCACCAACTGTTCGGCGTGGAGGGTTCCCGTAACGCGGGTTCCCCCCGTGGTGGTGGTGGCACTCGACCGACGAGCGAGTTGCCAGTTCAGGATTTGGAGCTGCGGAACGGGGGCCTCTGGATTCAGCACCAGTATGCTTTGAGGACTGAGTGCCCGGTGAACCAAACGCCGCTGATGGGCAAACTGAAGGGCTTCACCGACTTGCCGGACGTATTCAAGCCGGGTGGTGACCGTCAACCGATCGGCCCGCTGCGCCATGTAGTGGTCGAGGCGTTGGGCACCCGTCGGAATACGGAACACCAATGCTGGCCCCAGCTCGTGCTGGGTAAAGGTCTCCGCGAGGACGATCCCTGGGTGGAGAAGGTCTTGAAGCGAGATGAACTCCTTTTCCGCGGCCCGTTGGAGAGTGGTGCGTTCCTCGGCAGGAAGATGCGGGGCAATCGGGTATAGCCGGACAATCCGTCGCGTCTCAGGCAAATTAACGTGGGCTGCAATCCAATCCTGAAAGAGGCCGACCGGGCTTTCGTTGAAGATTTCTTTTAGCTCGAAGTCAGCGACCCGTCGCGACCTCTGAGTCTGTCGGATTCCTGCCTCTTCCAGGGCTCGAATAACGGCACGCGCCGTTGGTTTATCCAGTCGATGGGAATTATTGCGCTCCTGCCCGAGACCATTTCGGTTGATAAGGGCCTGGAGTATTCCGGGTGATTTTTCGGAATCGCGGAGAAAGGCGTTCGTTCGCCCGGGCCCAGTTAAGCGGTTCTGGAGATCCGTGGCAGAGCAAAAGACAACGGCTTCGAGATAGGGTATCGACGTTTTGGCCGCCGCCTTCTGCCGCCGTAAGAGGGAAACCAGCTTGCGAGCCTTACGATTGGCTAGGAACAGCGGGTTATCGTAGGTGAATCGTTGGCCGCCTACCGTCCAGGTCCATGTGTGCGCGTCACCATTGAGAATCCCCGGACGGCTCTTAATCTCGATGAGGAAGAAACCCATTGGGGTTAACACCAATGCATCTACCTCGTTGATCGTGCCGTCATCCGCCAAGAATTCGAAGTTCGACCAGGCCAAGTAAGGGTCGTGGTCTGGTAGGCCCGCTCGCAGATAATCCAAGGCTTCTGATTCCCAAGCGGATTGGGAGGGCGTAATGGACTTCCATCGTTGCGGCGACATCAGTGGGTGGCGACTATTTGCTCGCGGGTGTTACATTTGAGCCTGTTTGTTCCCAAAAACGCGAGGCGTGGTCCCATAGCCACGTGGCCCTTGGAACCATGGTGGGTTTAAGATCATCGCTTGGCAGTCGGTTAATAGTGTCAATCAGCTCCATTCAGCATCAAAATCAAGGCCATCCACCAAGCAGAAGACGACACACGTCTTGCTCGATTTTCTGCCCAATACCAAACCGCGAGCCTCCAAGCTTGGAATCCAAAATAAAGCCGGGATTCCTGGCATCCCCCAGTTGACGGCCGCAGATCAATTTATCCTTAGCAAGGACCTCTGGAATGAAAAGGATAAACTACGTCAAAACAGCAACTTCCGCACAATATCCGAACTCGTTGTCGACTATCGATGTCGGTGAGCAGCCTGGTGCATCATCGACTTGGAATCGTCCTCAAATGAGCGATGTAGGTTTCGGGCAAACCTGAACCGATGGCCCCTTCGATGATTTGGTGCAAATACCTTGCACTGGGTGGAAGAAACTCGGCTTGTTTGGTTGCGAAGTAGGTCCACGCCTTTACTGATGATTTAGGCTCATCCATAGGCTGAATGTCTATTGCGCGGCGGTTGTAGCTGTTCAAGTGCGCGGCTCGAGCTTCGGAATAACCCTCATATCCATCGAGGTTTTCCAGGTCCTTCCGGATCAACGTATAAATCACACCGTAAACCTCAGTGTGATTCGATTCTACTATGTCAGCTACTCCGCCTTCCCACTGGCGGGAATATCTGGTGAAAGCCAATTTGTAGCCGGGGAGTTTGGCTATGCCGACGAATGACGCCGAACTGCAACGCTCGCGCATTTGCTTGAATTGCATGTTCGAGCCGTAGGCGAAATAGCGATAGACTGTTGGAGTAGCCGCCTCCGAGTGTTTGTTCATGCGTGGATTACCCACTTATACCAACGGAGCATCCCAAGTTCCTTGGCCCATGCGTTTACCAGGGCGCAGTCGTTTGCGGGATTGTCAATGTGGGCGTCGGAGATCGCTATGAGCTTCCGAGCAGGCTCAAGAAAAGGGGTTGCTGCGTATGGCTGGAGGATCTCGGGTTCACTGAGGATTTCCGCCCAGAATATGGCAAAGGCGGCGTTAAGTGTGTGATTGAGCTCCAGGTTGCGTGCGGGAACGGTTTGGGTGACTTCGGGCCTGAAGATTGCCGCGTTGTCCCATAGCTGCCGAATCGCCGCCTTCTTCTGGAGTTCGATGAGTTCCGGGGCAGTGTCTCGAATCCAACGATCGATGCGGAATCCAATCGGATAGGAACGCAGTTGCCGAAGGTGCGAATTGAAGATGAAGGTCGACAATTGTTGCATCGCATCGGCCGGAACACCTCGCTTGCCGTGCATCGCCTGAACCTCCCTCAGCACCTCAGCTTCTCCCTGAGCGGTCGACACGAGGTCAAATCGCTCGGCGGGCTTGTTCTTGAACAGGCGGAGAATGAAGTAACATTGGTAGCAAATGAGATAGTCGGGTTGTTCGATACTATCGGGACGGTAGAGCACCACGTGCGAAGTCCTTCCGTCCCTGGCCATGCGGACCTCAGCAAGGTGGGAGCCCGGCAGATCGGGATCAGCGTGGACTTCCACCGGGATGCCACTGACCGCTTCCACCTTCCGTATCACGTCGACTGTATAAGACAGCAAACTCAAGATGGGTCGACCGTAACCAAGGATTCAGAAGATTTGCCAGTTTTCTCGGTGCTCTAGAGTGATTGCCCAAAATAATTTCCGAATGGCGGAGGTGAATGAGGGTTCAGACGAGGCCTAGAACATAGTCTGAACGCTCAGGCACCCTGTGGCGGATGGATCGTGTTCGAAGTGAGGGTTTTGGAAGGATCTCAAGGCCATGACATTGTTGCTCGCCTTGCACAGCCCGCTGCGGGGATGCGCTGCGGCTCGCGCCTCGTCCTGGCCAGATCTCCTTCCACCATTCGGGAAATTATTTTGGGCAATCGCTCTAAATGAACGGGATGGATCCTGTCGTCCCCTTGGTTTAAGGTCCGCTAACGATGAGTGGCCAGTTTGTCATCTACCAATTTAGCAGGAGCAAGGTTGAGCGAGGCGATTTCGGCCACTTCCTGGGCATCTATGGTCGGGATCGTCTGCCGCAGGGGAGACGGCTTCGGGATATGCAGGGGAGCATGGTTTTTGTGATCGAAGGTTACGACCAAGATGAGAGGGAGATCCACTCCATTCCTGAGGTTCGAAAGTTTTACCGCGCTTTTCACCAAGCCTGGCCGTATTGGCTCTACTTTTGCACTCTGGAGGAAGATGCGATGAAGATGATGGTTCTGTGCTGCCTGAACTCGTTCACCATGGTCAAGGTGGATGGATGTTCGGACTGCCAATTTCACTATGAGCCCAAGGAACTGATCGACTTTCTCAAACAAGGGTTCCCTCATATGAACCAAATCTGTGACCGAGCCGGGGTGTTTCCCGACCGTGTCGCCGAACGAACAAGGGCCATCATGCAGTATTTCGGCTTGCAAGCTGGGGGAGAGTAGAGGCATTACGGGTTTCAGTTCTGATGAGCCCCGTGGGACAACAATTAGATTGGGAGGATCAGTTTCGGAGACTGGAAGCATTCCAGCGGCAATTTGGCCACTGTCGCGTTCCCAAGCACAGTTCCGAGCTTCAACCACTCCTTCGCTGGATGGCTGATCAAGTGAGTGGTCACTGGAGCTTATCTCTGGAGCAAGTTCGGCGGCTTTACGACCTTGGATTTCCTTTCCCTACCCACGACAGACACTGGCTGAGACGGTATTTTGAACTGGTCGAATTTCGGCAGGCTCATGGGCATTGTGCTGTTCCATGGAACTGGCCGCAAAATCCAACCCTGAACACTTGGTGTGGAACCCAAAGGTGCGCTCGGCACAGAATGTCATCGCAGCGTCGGCGGCGGCTGGACGAAATTGGTTTTGTTTGGGACATGTTTGAACTCAAGTGGGAGAGATGTTTTGAGCGGCTCAAGGCTTTCTATGAAGCTCGCGGAAGGCTAAACGTTTCCCGCTCGGAGCATCGGCTGATTTTAGCCTGGGCTAGTCATCAGCGTACACGGCGAAATGATCTTACCGCCGAGCAGGTTCAGAAGCTGGATAAGCTCGGTTTCGATTGGGAGCCCTTCAACAATCTCTGGCGGGGTCACATTAAGGGGCTGAAGGCCTTCAAGAAGCGCTTTGGTCATTGCTACGTACCTCAATCATGGAACGAGCCCACATTTCTCGGTGGTTGGGTTCACGAAGTTCGCTGCAAACGAGAAAAGCTGTCGCCGGAGCGGATCGCCGAACTAGATCAGATAGGGTTCGCGTGGGATTTTCGAGAGTTCGCAGGCTTAGACGATAGGACCCATGCCGCGGTGGAACCTATTGCTTATACGGATGGACTTTGGATGAAGCGCTATGGGGAGCTCAAAGAATTCATAGCGACCCATGGCCATTGTCGCGTTCCGGCGAAGTGGCCACCCAATCCATCGCTGGCGACCTGGGTGGTCCGGCAACGAAGTTGGCGAGAGAAACTAGCACCCGAACGGCGTGAGAAACTGGACGCCCTTGGGTTTTGCTGGACACCCTTCGAAGAGCATAGTCTCGAGATGTTGGAGAAATTGTCAGCGTTTAAGCGGGAACATGGGCACTGCAACGTTCCCACTCGTTACCCCGTTGACCCATCTCTCTCGGACTGGGTTCAGCGTCAGCGAGAACGGTTTCATGGGCATCCCAAGCACACTCCGCTACCGGCGGAGCTTCGTGAGCGACTCGAGGAACTTGGGTTTGACTGGCGATTGAGGGATCGACCGCCTAGGAACGGCCCTGCAAACCAGCTTTCTGATCAGCCTCGAAATTAGCTCGTGCCCGAGCTGTGTGAACACTTTCGCCGCGTGTGGCCAATTTCCACCGCTTTTGTCGCACTGCGCCAATCGGTCTACCGGTGCGCTTGGCGACCTCTTCATCCGACATAGATTCCAACAGCTTCAGTTCCTTGGGGTGCCACCATACATAACGGGGTTGCTGATAAGCTATTTTCAATTGATTCCTCTTGTCGCGAACGGCCACGTAGGGGCGCCCCAGTTTCTTTGCCAGATCGGAATCGGGCATCGTCCCTAGCATCGCGATTTCCTGATCAGTCCAAAATCGATAATCGGGGAGCTCGGCGCGGGGTATGCCGAGCCTTAGTCGGCGGTTGCGCACAGAATGCAAACTGCGGCCGAGTTGTTTTGCGATCTCAGGGTCGGGAGCCGTGCCCAGGAGTTCGGTTTCCTCGGGAGTCCAATCGGGAACCACCGGCGGGATCGCCAGATTCCTTCGATGGTCTCCTACGGTGGCTCGATCGCGCCCCAACATCTCCGCCACCTTCTCATCCGTGTCTGTCCCCAGCAGCTTCTCCTCCTCCTTGGTCCAAGGGCGACGCAGGAATGCTACGGGTGGAATCTCCAGCAGGTGACGTCTATGCCTGACGGCCGTCACTTTTCGGCCCGTCTTTTTCGCCACCTCTTCGTCGGATAGCTTGCCCAGCAACTTTTCTTCAGCTTTCGTCCAGAGCTTCGCTGCGAGCTCGTCATCGACTCCACGAATCTTTCGCAGACGGCGCTGGATCCGTACGGCATCCCTAGTTCGGCCTAGCAGGCGAGCCACTTCGGCATCGGGTTTTGTCCCGAGGATCTCAAGTTCCTCCTCCGACCAGATCCTGTATTGGATCTTGTGGGGTGGTATTCCCAACTTGAGGCGCTTGGCCAGGACTGAGGTCAAAGTGCGATGGAGGCGCTTTGCAATCGTATAGTCTGACGCAGTTCCCACCATGCGCTCCTCCTCCACCGTCCAATGTCGAGGCTTGTAAATATAGGGCAAGATTCCCTTGGCTCGCCGTCGCTCCCTGACCTGCCGTGTGCTTCGCCCCACCTCCTCAGCAACTTGACGGTCGGTGGTGGTGCCTAGGAGAGCATCCTCCTGTTCTGTCCACGGGCGATCCTGATGATGAGGAATGCCTCGAAAGCGGCGACGCTTAGTCACCGATACGGTAGTCCGCTTTAATCGCTGTGCGATGATATAGTCCGCATCCGTGCCGAGCAGTGCTTCGTCCTCAGGTGTCCAGGGACGAGGCTCACCCTTACCGACAAATTTGGGGATGCCGAGCATTGACCTCTTTGTGATCACAGCTTGCCGGGTGCGGCCGTAGTCCTGCACCAATTTCTCGTCGGGACACTTTCCCAGAAGCCGCAGTTCCTTTTGAGTCCATTTCCGTGCTGGCATTTAACTGGTATGGAACATTGGGAGAATATTCTCAAGCATGCGGAAAAGAGGGGGACGCGGAGCTTGCAGGCCATTGTTGTCAAGAGTGTTAGAATCACTGTCTGTAACAATGGTCAGGGGGGTGAGAGCTTTCGAGGTTTGCGTGCGCAACAAAAGGTGGATTCGCGTCGGATCAGATATCGATGAATACAAACGATATCAACGGATCTGTCGACGATCGTCCACTGGACTCAGGAGATGAAACCATTGAGCTGGTCATCGAACATGACGGCTCGGGCTCTGGATCGGATGTCCTTATGGAGATTATCTCAACTATGATTGCTGCTGCTGTAGTGACTTATCTGCTTAGCGATATGTTTAACTCGGAGGAATCGGAGGAGCAGATTAAGAATAACTAACTTTGTTTTGGGGGGTGGCGAAACACCAAGCTAGTGCGGAGCGAACATTCACTGGATGAGACTTATTGCAGAGCCAACACTCCGATCGGAGCAAGCAGGTGCAGATGGTCGGGAGACCAGCCTGGGAAGGGTGGGTGACGCTCCGGGTGAGTTTCCCAATCCGAGTTCTGACTTGGTGATGCATGTGGGATTGGTAGCTTTGGTGAACGGATTCGAAACGCTGAGGTCCGCCGCTGCCCTCCTTACGTTGACTCTTCCGCTCGAAACTGGTTCCGATCCTGTGGTTTGGGTCGTGATCTTAACCAAACTGGGAATCGCGGGGATTCTAGGCTGCAGCGCCTATATTAGCCCCGATGCTGTCGGTGGGAGTCATCGATTCATTCGCAACATGTGCCTCTTCGGCCTCCTCCTGCATTGTTTGTTCCCTCCCATTGGTATCTCGCCGCTTCTACCCAATTTCGGTTGGTATTGGTGTGCGTTGTTAAACGAGTTTCTATTCTCATATGCTATCCCCGCAGTGAACGCGGATACTGCAAGGCGGGAGTGGGTCCGGCATCAGATGCGCTCTGCTTCCGCAACAATGGCTACGGCTTGATCGGATGAAAGGGGGTATGAACCACGGCGACGATTCAGATCCGATCGACTGCAAAATGACAAAAGAGGGCTACATATGGTTTGTTGCGTACAGCACCATACCCAATGGGCATGTCCTTTTTATGGGATACCTCGGACTTTGCTACGCGATGACGATAATGTTATTGGTAGGTCGAATTCTAACTTGGCCTCATCCGGAAGCGACGTCGGTAATCATTCCCCTTACTCAGATGGGGATCTGTATCGTTCTGCTATTCACAACCAACAGCGAAAAAACCAGCCCCAGTCAGGAGGCTAGGCTTATTCGCAATCTATGCATCGCAGCGTGCTGTCTCGCGACCGGGACTGCGTTGGCGTTCGAGCAGCCTATCGTCGTGCTGGAGAAGTCTTTAGCCTTGGCTCTTATGAAAAATGTTCCGTTGGAGTTCGCGGGACTGGCTGTCTGGGCTGAAATTCAGCGCCGATCGCGGCTCGAGTGGGAGGCGTTCGTCAAAAGCGTTCAGGATTCGTGTGATGACGATTGGCTCGTAGAGTCCGAGATAGAATGAAGCTAGACTTGTGCTCCACCAAGGGACACGGAGAGTGGAACTTGGTTCCCCCTGGATAGCTAGCTTATGAGGCTCCAACCCATGACTCGCATTTGCAACGCCGTGGGAACTCGATGTCCGGCATTACCATCCGGGTTTTGGAAAATACCAGCTGCGACGCACGCTTCCCCTGCAAGAATGCTGCAAAGGTCCGGAGGCGGGATAACTCCGAATTTCAGGAGGGCATCGGTGAGTTGTTCAAATGTCATGCCGACGCCGGGGTGATGGACCATGTTGTGGAATACAAAACTCTCAGGCTCGCCGTCCGATTTCGTTACATCCTCGATGGTGAGGAAGAATGCGCTCAGGCCCTCGTCGAATCCGAGGAAGATCTCGAGATTGTCCTGGTCGGTGATTATCGCGTAGCGGGACATGGTATGGCTCCTGGGTCAATTGCGGCTTGGGGAGAGTTGAACCGCGAAGGGCGCGAAGGACGCTAGGGTGCAAAGAGCCGGTTGTGGAACCAGATATAACGCAAGGGCGCGGGACGTGTCGCAAAGGCGCAAGTTCGGAATGGACCCCAGAGGATTCCGATCGGGATGCTGGCTGATCTGGAAATCGGCGTTTTGAGGCCCATCACAACCTTCCTGTGCTTTGATCAAATTCTGTTTTGCTTGCGTCTTTGCGTCATTCCCGCGCCCTTGCGTTGTGTTCCTAAACCTTCGCGTTCTTTGCGCCCTTTGCGGTGAAACCCTTCACCCCCATCGGTTGCGCGTTTCGTCATGGGTGAACTGTCGACCGGCAGGCGGATTTTGTTGAGGCCAAAGTTTGGGGATGGTGCGATCAAACGGCGTTCAGTTAGAATGCAGTTTGGAAATTCAATCCGAGGGAGGGAACGCGGTTGGTTTCAGGTGAATCCATATTGGAGGTGGCTCTGCCCTTGGCAGGCGCTTGTCTGGGCATCGGTCTGGTTCGTCGTTGGCTGCACCCGGGCACAGGACTCACGTTCGCTCATGTGCGTGGTCGGGCGCTTCAAGATTGCGACCACGTTCAGTCCCAGTTGATCAAAGATCCCGGCGGCTTTCGCCTGGGGATGTGCCAGCTTCCCAGCCGGCTCGCTTACGGGCACATTGCCATCGTCGGAGCCACTGGAAGTGGGAAAACACTTCTCCAGCGGTTGCTGATGCAATCCGTGCTCCCGCGCATCGGTAAGGGCCTCGATCAGCGAGCCCTGATCTACGACGCGAAGCAGGATGTAGTATCGCTCCTGCGGGGAATGGATTTGCACTGCCCGATCGTGGTTCTCAATCCGTTGGACCAACGGTCAGCAGCGTGGGATATGGCGAAGGATGTGACGTCGCCCGCTGCAGCCCTTCAAGCCGCGGCATTGTTGTTTCCAAAGGCGGTGAATGATGCCAATCCCTTCTTCTCGAACGCCGCTCGGCATCTCCTCTATGGCGTGATGGTGTCGTTAATCCTGGGTGCACCCGGACGGTGGACGCTGCGTCATCTGCTCCTGATTCTGCGTTCTGAGCCTCTTCTCAAATCGGTCCTCTCCCAGTGGGAGGCGACTCGACATCTGACCCAGTATTGCGAACACACGGCTACGTTTCAGAACATCCTTTCGACGCTGCTGACCCGGACGGCCCCCTACGAAATCATCGCTGCTTCTTGGGATCGTTCATCCACACGCATCAGCCTCCGGGCATGGTTGAGGGAAGAATCCATTCTGGTTCTGGGCAATGACGAGGACAATCGGACGGCGATCGATGCCATGAATCAGCTGATCTTCAAACGCATCACAGAATTGGTTTTGGCCCAACCGGAGAAGCCCCAGGGCTCAAATCGGACGACTTGGGTTATGCTGGATGAGGTTCGCCAAGCCGGGCGACTCGAGGGCCTATCGGCGCTCATGACCAAGGGTCGTAGCAAGGGCGCGGCGGTTGTCTTGGGTCTTCAGGATATCAACGGACTGAGGAATGTCTATGGACGCGAGGTTGCCGATGAACTCATCGGCCAGTGCAACACCAAGGCCATCCTTCGCCTGAACAGCCCGGAGACGGCGAAATGGGCGGAGGGGGTGGTTGGCACGAGCGAATTCCTAGAGACGCGACGGTCGAGCAGCCGCAACCGCAATTTTCAGGGTGTCGGACTGAACGCTGGGGGTAGCGCGGGGGAATCGGTGTCTAGCAATATCGCCAGTCGACCTTTGGTATTGAGCTCGGAGTTTATGGACCTCCCGGAGACATCGATGGAGAACGGACTGTCAGGGGTGTTTCTGAGCCCAGTGACCGGGGCGTTCAAGGACACGCTGCCAGGGAAGTGGCTCCGGGAGCAGCTGGCTGCCCCCTGCGCTCAAACGGTAAACCACCAGCCCCGCCCAGAGGCCGAGCAATACCTCCGGTCCTGGAGTGACCAGGATGCGGAGGAGCTGGGGATGGGGACGTTGAACCGCAAAGGGCGCGAAAAACGCAAAGGTGGGGACTAGAAATTTAACGCAAGGGCGCGGGACCTGTCGCAAAGGCGCAAGCGGGCCGGGGCTGAGTATTAACCGCAAAGGGGAAACTATTTATGAACTGCACAACGCTGACTTACGTCGGGGCAAAGGAGGCACGGGAACGATGACAAAATGCTATTCAACACCTCCCAGCCGACCCCGAGCACAACAGGACTCTGATCGATGCCTTTTGCTTAGAGTAGGATCACGCCTATCTGGGATAAAACACTGTTCAAGTTGCTCCTTCGCGTCCTTAGCGACCTTTGCGGTGAATTATTCCCCTTCCCAACCCGTGTTTGGGCCGGGGGCTTCATCCCACACACGGCGAACTCCGGAGACCCTGATTCGGATCCACACCCCACGCATTCGAGTTCCTCGAATGAATATTTCTTCTCCATGAGGTCGTTTGTTATCCATTTCGAAGCCTTTCAAAGGCGCGGGCCGCGCCGACTACTACATCAATCTTGCACAAGAGGATTACTACACGGAGGGACTGGAACCGCCGGGCTTCTGGATTGGAGCTGCGAAGGAGCACTTTGGGTTAGGAGATGAAGTTGATCCGGCGGATTTTCGGAAATTGCTCGAGGGGTATCATCCGAGAACAGGAAGACCCTTGGTTCACAATGCCGGTTCCGTCAAACGCCGTTCTGGATGGGACCTGACCTGGTCGCCTCCGAAATCTGTATCGGTTGCCTGGAGCCAAGCGACCCCGGAGGTCAGAGGGCAGATTGAGCGAGCCATGCGGGAATCTGTTCGTCGTGCGATCGCCTACCTGGAGACGGTCGGGGTGGTCAGTCGGAGGGGAGCGGATGGTGTGATCCAAGAAAAGGCAAAATTAGTCTTCGCGGCCTACGAGCATTCAACGAGCAGGGCATTGGATCCGCAGCTTCATATTCACACCATCCTGATCAATGTCGGGCTGCGTCCGG
>CALMTT010000133.1 GCA_937872615.1 uncultured Verrucomicrobiaceae bacterium
CCAGCGCACGCTGCTGGTGCGCGGCGTGGGTCCCACGCTGGCGGCCTTCGGCGTGGGCGGCACCGTCGCCGATCCGCGCCTGCAGATCTTCGACAGCCAGCAGCGCGCGATCCTCGCCAACGACGACTGGGGCACCGCCGACTTCGTCAACGAGCTCGCGCTCGCGAGCAGCTACGTCGGCGCCTTCAACCTCGCCCCCGGCAGCAAGGACGCCGCGACGCTGACGCTCCTCGATCCCGGCGCCTACACGATCCAAGTGAGCGGCGCCGAGTCCGCCCCGCGCGGCGAGGCGCTCGTGGAAGTCTACGAGGTGCCGTAGGGCCAGCCCCCCGTGGAGATCCAAGCGTCGGCTTCGGCCGACGCTTTTTTCTTTTGTGCGTGGGCCGCACGCGGCATGCATCTGAAGCCGCCCCGGCGGCGCCGCATGAAACCACCGTTTGGCTCGTATTTCCTGTTCGTTCTGACTGCGGCATCGCTTGGCGCGCAGGCGCTGAACTGGAGCCCGCGCGACCATGGTCTCCGCCCCAACTCCTCCTTTGGCGACGGCGTGTTTGGCGGAGGAAAGTTTGTCGTAGTCACGCGCAGCGTCCTGCCTGGGCCTCCTGCCCGCGTCGAAAGCGAGGTCGCGTCGAGCCCGGATGGGGTTGCATGGACGGTCGACCGGCTGCCCGCCGGGGTGATCGGCAACGGCATCGCCTATGGCAACCGACTCTACGCTTTGGCTTGCGGGGTCTATCGGGACAATGAATCTGGCAGCGTCTTCACGAGTCCGGATGGCATCGCGTAGAAGAAGACGGTCATGATGACCGGCATCATGTAGGCCATTGCGGCCTGTCGCGGGTCTGTTGGGGTGAGCTTCTGTTGCCAGACCATGGTCCCGGCCAATTGGACATTCCGAAGCAGCCCGTGGCTATCGAGCCCCCGTTTTCTAATAGCCGCATTACTGCTCAGCAGGGGTGTTTCACCGTTCATGGACAAGACTCAGTGCCCTTGAATGACATTCCCGGGCTTGCTTCACACATGCACAAGATAGAAATAGAACCCACGGCGACTGAGGAGATGCGAGCAGGGCTTGAACAACTTGGCTTTCGAGCTGAATGGATATACCAAGACCTTGATCGCTTAAGTCGCCGCATTGTCAAAGAGCGGCAACCAAATGCGACTCTGATTTCGGCACCTAAAGACAGTCTGCCACCAGAAAATAAATAGCGCGCGAGTTCCTTCGTCGCTCCGGATCCGCATTGATTCGCCCCGAGGAGCGCAGCGACAGGCGGTCCAAAATGCATGAGCACCGCAGGGTTCCCGGCGAATCGTTGGGGTCGCCTTTTCTTTGGTAACTTTCTTCTGGCGACGCAGAAGAAAGTTACTGCCCTGCGGCATGAGCGGGTGGTGGCAAAGAGTGAGGCTCATTCAATCAGACCCAACGAGCTGGCTCAGGGCGAACGGGGGGCTAGCTGCTCAACTCATTCCACCGTCACCCTCTCCCTGGCCCTCTCCCATCAACGGAAAGGGGAGAGTGTGGGTAGCCAGCCTGCGCCTTAGAATCACTGTATGGCCATTCATGATGATTCCCTCGCAAGCGCCGCCTCCGCGCGCGTGCCGGCGGGCATGGGGGCGGACGAGCGCCTGATCGCGCCCAGAAGCGAGGGCACGCAGGAGGACGCGCTGGAGCGCGCGCTGCGACCGAAGCAGCTCGATGAATACGTTGGCCAGGAGAAGATTCGCGGCCAGATTTCCATCTTCATCGAGGCGGCGAAATCGCGCAAGGAAGCGCTCGATCACGTGCTGCTGTTCGGCCCGCCGGGGCTCGGCAAGACAACGCTGTCGCACATCATCTCGCGCGAGATGGGCGTGACGATGCATCAAACCTCCGGCCCGGTGCTGGAGAAGAAGGGTGATCTCGCGGCGCTGTTGACCAATCTCGAGCCGAATGATGTGCTCTTCATCGACGAGATTCACCGCATCAGCGCGGTGCTCGAAGAGACGCTTTACAGTGCGATGGAAGACTACGCCATCGACATCATGATCGGCGAAGGGCCGGGCGCGCGTTCTGTGAAGCTCGACCTGCCGCCGTTCACGCTGGTCGGCGCGACCACGCGCGCCGGCATGCTGACCAATCCGCTGCGCGACCGCTTCGGCATCGTCGCCCGGCTGGAGTTCTACACGGCCGAGGAACTCACCCACATCATCCGCCGCTCGGCGCAGCTACTGAACTGCGAGATCGTCGGCGAGGGCGCCGCTGAAATTGCCAGGAGATCGCGCGGCACTGGCGCGTCCCGCTGGACCGCCAGCACATCATCGGCCACGACGAGGTGCCCGACCCCTCCGCGCCCGGGCTGGTGGGCGGCCACGGGCACCACACCGACCCCGGTCCCCGCTTCCCGTGGGACATCTTCATGGCCGCCCTGACCCCGCCCGACGCTGTGGCCTGACCCAGGAGGACACCGTGCTGAAGCGCTTCATCCTCACCGCCATCCACTTCCTCAAGGCGCTCGTCTACGACGACGTCGAGTGGAAGAAGCAGGGCTTCGACGCCGACGCCAAGCAGTGGTCGTCCAAGATGGTCGCCAAGGTGCGCGGCCTCCTCATGCTGGCGGGCGCGGGTGCCGCGCAGTTCTCGTCCGAGATCATCGCCACGGGCGCCTTCCCGCCAGCCTGGGAGGGCAAGATCAAGCTGGGTGGCGTCATCGTGGCCGCGCTGGCGGTGACGCTGCGGGCGGGTGACAAGACGCCGCCGGAGGTGGTGGCGATGGCGCGCACCACGCCCGGCTACCGGCTGCCGCCCGAACAGGTCCAGCCCGTCGTGCGCCCGCC
>CALMTT010000134.1 GCA_937872615.1 uncultured Verrucomicrobiaceae bacterium
GGAGTACCAAAACGAGTTCACCGGCCGCGAGCAAAGGCTCGCGATGGCAACGCCGCAGGAAGAAATCGCGCTCGGGCTGCAATCGGCGCCGCAGATGATCCGCGAGATGGGCGGCACCTCGCGTGATCCGCAGGCGGTGGCCAAGGTGAAGGCCGTGGGACAACGGTTGCTGGCATCCACGGCGGCGCGGCAGACTCCGTATCGTTTTGATTTTCATCTGCTGGCGGATCGCACGACGGTGAATGCCTTCGCGTTGCCGGGTGGGCAGATTTTCATCACCGAGGCCTTGTTTCGTCGTTTGAAGAACGAAGACCAACTCGCCGGTGTGCTCGGCCATGAGATGGGGCATGTCGTGGGGCGGCATTCGAATGAGCAGATGGCCGCGTCGAGCGTCTGGAGCGGCGTGGCGCAGGGCGTGGGCATTCTCACGAGCGATGGCCGCAACAACGCCGGTGCTCATCTGGCGCAAATGGTGGCGCAGTGGCGTGTGATGAAGTTCAGCCGCGATGACGAGCTCGAGTCGGATGCGCTCGGCGTGCGTTTCATGCTGCAAGCGGGCTATCAGCCGGAGGAGTTGATCGGTGTGATGCAGATTCTGGCCGAGGTCAGCGGTGGCAGTCGGGGCTCTGACTTCTTCAGCACGCATCCGGCCCCGGAAAACCGCATGGAGAAGATCCGTGAAGTGATCGCGCGAGAGCGGGCGGCCGTGCGTTGAGGGCAAAAAGAAGGCTCCGCGGTGTGCGGAGCCTTCCATGAATCAAACGATGTCTGGCAGGATCACTTGCCCTTGAACATGTCGTGGCAGGCCTTGCAGTTCACGGCCTTCTTGTAGTCGCCGCTGTCACTCTTGTTGGACTGCACTTTCTTGATCGCGGCCACGAGAGCCTGGCACTTTTCGACCCACACGGCCTTGGCACCCTTGGCCGGGGTGTCGGCGCACATGTCCTGATAGGCTTTCAGAAGGGTGGCCAGATCAGCGTCGGTGGCCTCGCCCTTGCCCACCTTCTTGCAGATGGCGTCTTCGGGCTTGTGGAGCTCCTTCATGATCTTTTTCGTCGCGTCACCAGCGGAGGCGGTGGCGAGGCTGGCGGCGATGGCGAGGAGGGTGATGGCTGTTTTCTTCATGGGGTATGTCGCGGGTATGCGGATGAGTTATCTGACGTGGATTTTTGCGCGTCGGCGCGGATTGGAGCGGAAACGGCCTGTTTTGTTAAGCAAAAAAAGCGCCTGACCGGTCAAGATCAGGCGCTTTTTCGATGGAAGATGCTGTCAGGAATCAGTTCACGCGGCCGAGGTAGGTGCCGTCCTCGGTCTTGACGCTGATTTTGTCACCAGGGCCGATGAAGAGAGGAACCTGCACGCGGAGGCCGGTTTCCATGATGGCTTCCTTGTAAACATTGTTGGCGGAGTCGCCCTTCACGCCTTCGGGCGATTCGGCGACGGTCATGGTGACGGAAGCGGGAAGCTCGATGCCAGCGACGACGTCATCGGCGAGCAGGATCATGTACTTCTGGCCTTCGATGAGGTAGTCCTTTTCCTTCTTCACCATGTCAGGGCCTAGCAGCACGTCCTCGAAGGTATCGGGGTGCATGAAGTGGTAGCCGTCGCCGTCCTTGTAGCTGAACTCGTGCTGGTCGCGGGAGAGGTTCACCGAGTCGAGGGACTCGTTGGAGGTCATGCGGAGGTTGTACACCTTGCCAATGGTGATGCTGCGGATGGACATCTGCACGAACGAGGCCATGCGCGGAGGCGTTTTGAGCTCGAATTCAGACACGACGCAGACGTCGTTGTTGTAGCGGACAGCGTGTCCTTTGCGAAGGTTGATGACAGGTGTGGAGGCCATAGGGGCGGGTTCTTTGGCGAGTTGGCAGGGGAATGCAAGCTCGGAGAACGGCCCCGGCAGGCCCTCAGCGCTGCACCTTGGCGTCGCCACCGGAGGCGAGCTTTTCCACTTCGGGCAGCGTGGCCATGCTGGTATCGCCGGGGGTGGTCATGGCGAGAGCACCATGCGCCGCGCCGAGATCGACGGCTTTTTGCGGGTCGTTGGAGACGAGCAGACCATGCACGAGGCCGGCCACGAAGCTGTCGCCCGCGCCGATGCGGTCGAGGATGTCAAAGCGCGGGTAGTTCCGGCTGCGGAAGTAGCTGCCGCGGTGCCAGCAGAGGGCGCCCCAGTCATTCACGGAGGCGGTGTGAACGCGGCGCAAGGTTGCGGCGATGGTGCTGAGGTTCGGAAACTCGGCCACGAGCCGCTCAATCTGCGGACGCAGCGCGGCATCCTCGGCGGCGAAGATGTCATCGCTGCCGGTTTTGACCGCTCCAGCCGTCGGTGGCTCGTCGCTGAGCACGCCGATCATCACATCAATGAAGGGCGCGAGGCGGCGATTCAGCGCCTGAGCGGCGGGGAAGCCGCCACGCTCCTGCCAGAGAGAGGGGCGGTAGTTCAAATCATACGAAACGGTCACGCCATGGCGCTTCGCGGCCTCGCAGGCTTCGATGGTGACCTGCGCGGTGTCTTCGCTGAGACCGGCAAAGATGCCGCCCGTATGCAACCAGCGACAGCCGAGCGTGCCAAAGAGATGATCGAAGTCGTAGTCACCCGGCTTGATCTGCGACGCGGCGCTGTTGCCGCGATCCACGCTGCCTTTCGCACCGCGCACGCCGAAGCCGCGCTCGGTGAAGTTGATCGGATTGCGCACGCGTTTGCCCATGCCGTCGTAGGGCACCCATTTGATGAGGGAGGTATCCACGCCGCCTTGGAGGATGAGATCCTCGGTGAGGCGGCCGATTTCATTATCCGCAAACGCGGTCAAAATGCCGGTGCGCAGGCCAAAGCATCGACGCAGCCCGCGGGCCACGTTGTATTCGCCGCCGCCTTCCCAGGCCGTGAACTGGCGCGAGGTGCGCACACGTCCCTCGCCGGGATCGAGGCGCAGGAGGACTTCACCGAGGGAGAGCAGGTCGTAGGCAGGCTGGCGGGACATGGGGCGGCAGCTATGAAGCCGGGAGCGCCTCCGCGCAAATGCCGCATCACGCCGATTGCACGGCGATGGGGGCCGCGTTTATAAAAGAGCTATGAAACGACTCGCCTTTGCCCTGCTGCTCGCCTCCTGCGCCGCGCCTGTGGACTCCGAAACCAAGCCGCTCGGTGAAAACGTGCTCACGAAGGAGCAGATCCACGCCGCGAAGCATGGTCCGGTGGACTTCCTCACGCAGGTGAAGCCTGTTTTGGAGGCCAAGTGCGTCATGTGCCACAACCGCAAGGCGCTGCCCGGCCACATGAGCCTCGAAAACCGCAGCGAGGCCATGCGCTCCGGTGCTCTCGGCACCTTCATTGTGCCCGGCAGCCCCGAAAACAGCCTCCTCATCTCCAATGTGCACAGCGCCCATTCGAAGATGAGTGTCATGCCCGCCGTGGGCGAACGCCTCACCAAGGACGAGTATGCGATCCTGACAAAGTGGGTCAAGGAAGGCGCCCGCTGGCCCGCCGGAGCCGCCGGCACGCTGAAGGTGCTCCGCTGATGTTTTACGTCGCTGAAGATCACGAGGAAAGCAGGCCGTTTGCGATGCCGAAAAGGCCGCCGCTGGGGCCGCGCATGCGCATCGCCTTTTCGGAGGATGGGAAGCTGTCGGAGTCGCCGCAGTTTGAATACCGACCGCAGCAGCAGCGCATGGCGGAGCTGGTGAGCGAGGCGCTGGATGAGAGCCATGCGCTGGTTTGCGAGGCCGCCACCGGCGTCGGCAAGTCGCTCGCCTACCTCGTGCCGGCGGTGACCTTTGCGCTGGAGCAGAAGCGGAAGGCCATCATCTGCACGCACACGATCAATCTGCAGGAGCAGCTCATCAGCAAAGACATCCCGCTGGTGCAAAAGATCGTCGGCACCTTCCACGCGGAGATTCTGAAAGGCCGTGGCAACTACCTCTGCCCCACGCGACTCCAGCGGGCCATGAGCGAGAGTGGCGATCTCTTCTCCTCCTCGGAGGCCTCCGAGCTTGGCATGATTGCTGATTGGGCCGCGACGACCGAGGATGGCACGCTGAGCGATCTCGATTTCACACCCAGCGCCCGCGTGTGGTCGCTCGTGTGCAGCGAGCCGCATGCCTGCACGCCGCGACGCTGCCCCCCGGGAAGCCGCTGCTGGTATCAGGATACCCGCCGCCGCATGGAGAAGGCCGATGTGATCGTGCTGAACCACACGCTCTTCTTCACGTTGCTCGCCTCCGCCGATGAGACGACCACCGAGGATGCGAATTTCCTGTTCCCGCGCGACTTCGTCATCATCGACGAGGCCCACACCATCGAAAACGTGGCCGCGAAGGCCTTTGGGCTCCACATCAGCGAATCGAACCTCAAATTCGACCTCGGCCGACTGCACAACCCGAAGACGCGAAAAGGCTTCTTCCAGCTCGTGGGCGACAAAGAGGGCATTCGCGAGGTTTTGAGCACCATCGACCTCGTGAACAGCTTTTTCCGCAGCGTGGAGGCCGCGTGCAAATTCAATGCGCTGGGCCGTGAGTTCCGCGTTCGCGAGCCCGAACTCGTCCTCCAGGAGCATGAACATCACGCCGCTCGCGGTTTGCGGGCGCTGCCGCGTGACCACCATGCCCGCCATCTCGATGCGCATGCCCTCGGGCAGCCGGTTGGGGTTGTGCGGCCCGCCCAGGT
>CALMTT010000135.1 GCA_937872615.1 uncultured Verrucomicrobiaceae bacterium
ATCGGATAGAAAGCGGGGGTCGATCGCCGGCGCAACGAAGGGATCGGGGGGCGGAAAGCCCTATGGACGGATCGTCGGCTGTCTTGTGCTTGACGGCAGGGCGAAGCCCGTGGCCTATGGCGCCAGAGATTTGAGGACAGGCAGGGCATGTTCAAACGACTTTACGACTGGACGCTCGCCTGGGCGCGATCGCGCCACGCCCCCGCGGCCCTGGGCACGATTTCCTTCGTGGAAAGTTCGGTCTTTCCGATCCCGGCGGATGTGCTGTTCACGGGTCTGCAGCGCCATGCGCAGCGCCGGATGCGCCGGAGCGGCAGCCTGGAGTGCCGCGAGCGCATCCGTGCTCTGCATGGCGCGGCCCATCACGGCGGAAAGTTTTTCCGCGAGCGGCTTCGTGTCGAAGGTGCTCGAATCTGACCACGATTTTTTGCGCAGCAGATCCCGCAGCACCATGTCCAGCTCCGCGTTGTTTGCGCCGAGCTTGGCCGCACGATCAATGAGCAAACCAAGAGCCGGAACATCCATCACCGGCGAGACGATGGCCTGACGAGTGAAAGGCCCCGCAGGAGCGCTTTGCAGATTCACGCTGAAGGCCTTTCCAGCCAGCGTGGCAGCTCCGGGGCTGTTCCAGACGACGTAGGCCCAGTTTTGCCCGTCCGTGCCGGTGACGCTCGTGGCTGTGGTGAGCACTGCCGCGTCGAAATTCGGCTTTTCCGCCGAGCCGATGCCAATGCCCTGCCCGAAGGCGGCGGCATGCAGCATGAGAAGGGTGAGTGAAGTCAGCAGGCGCATGGCGGATCAGAAATCGACATCGAACTCCAGCGGCTTGTAGCTGAAATCCATTTTGAGGGTTTTGGAGAGCGTGAAATCAAACGGCGAGATACCAAAGGTGGCCTCAAAGTCCGCTTTGCCAGTGCCGATGATGCCCGTGGCATTGTCGATCTGGCTGGAGATGTCGATCAGGCTGTCCGTCGAGCTTGGCACCGCGCCGATCATGCTGATGCGGGCATTGATGTCCGCCACGCAGAGGATTTCACCGCTGATGCCGAGATCCTGGCGGAGGCCCAGGGCCGTGTAGTAGGCCGGTGTGGCTCCCGTCTCGCGGTAAAAGTAAAACATGCCCATGCCCGCTCCAGCTTTGAGGTTCAGCATGCACGATGGCGGGATGCCGATGAGTGCATTCAGGCTGATGGCTCCGTAACCGAAGCCGTAGAAGCCGTAGATGGGAAGGTTCGAAGGATCCGGAATCGAGGGACGGCCCATAAGGTCGTTGAATCGCGAGTCACCGAGCAGTTCCGCCGCCATCGGGTCCACGCGACCGAGCACCTGCTCCAGATTGCAGGCTTTGCCGAAGTACAACGCGGCCTCGACATCGTAGAGCTTCGATCTGGCCGCGCCTTTGCCATAGATGTAGCCGTCACCTCCACCGAACCCGAAACCGAGCTCCGCCTGCTTCAATTTGAGGATGCCGAGGTTCGCGCCGGTCCCCGGATGCGTGAGACCGATGCGCCCGGACAGTCCATCGAGAGCGCCATTCGCCGCGAAGGCAAATTTCGCCTCCGCCTCGATGTTCGAGGGCACCACCTTGCCCGTGAGCGGGTCTGGCTGGCCGATGGGCACCGTGGTGCTGGCACCGAGCGTGAGCTCCGCGGCGATGCCCTGGCTCAGACGGCAGGCCCCCTGCGGGGTGTCACTCGTGATGTCTTTATACAAGACATGGCCGTGCATCTTGAAGTCGGTGGCCTTGATGTCGATGTCGGCATCCAGCCGGAGCTCGTGGAGCGAATCGCCATTGATGCGGGCGGAGCCGTCGATCTTCGCAAAACGGAAATCCGTCATGCCTGGCGTGTCCAGCAGCGGATTCAGCGGCCCCACACCGCCCTGCGTCATCTCGTTCAGGCCGCCGATGGCCTCGTCGATGCCGGTGCGCACTCGGTCACGCACATCGGAGAGGTGCGTGCGCATGTTTTCACCGAGCAGCGCGGCCTGCGTGCTGCCGAGGAACTGGAGCAGGATGGCATCCGCGAGCTGCGCATCCGTCATGCTGAGCGGCTGCGTGGCGATCTGCGGCATCGCGGCGTCGATGATGGCATCCCACGCGTTGGCATCGATCTGGAGGTCGATGGCATTGATACCGCTCTTGATGTCCGCGATGGCGTTGATGACGTAGGTGAGCAGGCCGTAGGCGTTGTTGAGCATCTGCTGGATGTCATCCGGCACCTCATCCCCCGCGTTTTGTCCTGGTGGATCGGAGGTTGAGGCCAGCGCATTGACGAGTGCCTTCACCGTGTTCGCATTCTCGATCACATCGCGAATGTCGGAGGCTGCATCATTCACCTCGTCGAGCTTTTTGAAGACAGCCTGCTTCCAGCTTGTGGGGACGATGATCTCTCCCGTGGGTGAATTCGCGCTGAACTGCGTGGCGAGCCTGTTTTTCAGCTCGATGCGGAAATTCTGCTGGCTGGTGGTGACCAAAAGCTGGGTGCGCACATGCGCGATGGCCTGCGTGAGCGGCTCACGCACGAGCTTGTCCGGCGTGTCGGCAATGGCTTCCTCAAAGCTGGCGATCTTCGTGAGCGCAGCCCTGAGGTCCGGTGCCGCCACGTCGAAGGCATCGAGCACTTTGCTGGCTCCGAGGCCATTCAACGCCCCGCCGATGAGATCCGCGGCGCTGGTGCCCGGAAGCGGATTGCCACCGAGCACCGCGTTGAACTTCAAATCGGCCGAGTTCGGCGTGAGCGAGCGCACGCGGGACAAAATGCTGGCTACTTTGACATCGATATCCACGCCGTTCTTCGGCGGATCATTTTCATGTGGAGGCGGCGGAGGTGTGGGCCTCGTCCGGAACAGCCGCAGGTCTTTTTTCCACTCCACCGGGTAGTTGAACGAGATCATCCCCAGCCAGTTCTTCGTCGCATGGGCGAAGAACTGCGCATCCGTGCGATAAAAAGAAGGCAAATAGCCGGAAGGCATGCCGCTGTTCGTCGGATCAAAGCCCGCCAGTGTGAAGGGGCCGAGACTCTCCGGCGGAGCCATGACATGCACTGTGGGCTCGGGATCACCCGGTGCGGCGGGATCGGCATGCAGGTGGATGTTCAGATTTTCAAAGAAGGGCACATCCATCGCTCCCGCGAGGCTGGCGAAGCCCGTGGCGGCTCCCGGTCCCGTCCACGCACTCAAATAAGCGCCTGTCACTGGCGTGACCGTGAACTCGGAACTGCCCGCTCCCTTCACCTTCACATTGCCCGGCACTGCCAGACGCGAGTCGATGCCAGTGATGGCGAAATCATTGTCGAAATCTCCGCGTGCGATGATTGAGCCATCGATGCCGCGGAAGCCCAAAACGCCACGCAGCACCTGATTGCCACTCAACGCGGGCAGCACCGTCTCGACACCGAGGGCCAGGAAACCCTCCGAGGCATCGCAGGGGTCCGGTTGACGGAACTCCATGCTGATCGGCGTGATGTCCGCTTTCCAGTAACGCAGCGTTTTGAGCCCCTGATTGGGTGCCAGCACGCCACGATCAAGCGAACCGTCCGCAAACAGTCGCAGGCCGTCAAAGGTGATCGAGAAGCCGCTGGCATGGCTGGCGCTGTTTGGCAGGCCCACGCTCAAACCGCCGCTGATGACGGAATCCGTCACCACATTGCTCAAGTAGGCCAGCTTCATGCCTTCGAGATTCATCTGCATGCCGTAGATGAGCAGGTTGAAGTTTTGATCCGACTGCACCGTGCCGCTCACGCCGCCGGGGCGGATATAAAACTTCGACTCGTCCCGCATATCATACGTCCCGGTGGCCACGCCGCCGATGTAAGTGTGACCGGTGAAGCCACCAGCGCCGTGGTCGCCGCGAAAATTCACGCCGGCATAGTCGAGCAGGCCGTTTTGATACTCCGCCGCCTGCGGATGCTCCCAGGTGAGTGCATTCTCCGAGCTGCGACCGGCGAGATGCAACGCGGAGGTGCGCTGAGCCTCCGCGAGATCGCTGAACGGCACGCCACGCCACGGCAGGAAGTGCGCCGGAACCATGAGACGGCCCTGCGTGCCGAGCGTCATCGTCTGCGTGTAGGTCAGCGGCGAGTTGTCCGCGATACCCCATTTATATTGGTCGCTCGGAAAATTCACCAGCGCCGTCAGCGAGCCGTCTGGGCGGAAGTTCAGCACGCCGCCATCCGGCGTCATGCTCTTCGACAAATCCGCCACCGGGCTGGCGGAGCCGCACGCGGGCTTCCCCGGCTCCGGCGGATTGTTTGGATCCCATTTCAAGGCACCCACATCTGCTCCGGCCAGCGTGCTCGTGTCCGTCACGACATCATTTTGGATCACATACTGCGATGCCGCCACGCCCGGAGCCGCCGCGCCCACCTCTAGGCCACGCGGGAAGTGCGTGTAATACGCTCCGGCGTCAAAAGTCAGCCGCAGGTAGTCAATCGAAGCCGCGCCGTCGCCTCCCGCACTCACCACAAAGGTCTGGCCGCTATTTGCCCGCGCCAGACGGAAGATTTGATCATTGCCCGCATGCAGCAGCTTGTCCGCCGGGAGATCGACCTGCGAACTGAGGTAAGCTGCCTCCAGATACCCAAGCTCCGCAAACGTGTCATACGCACAGGAGGCGGGCGTGAAGCTGAAGGTGCCCGCCTGGAAATTCACCGTGATGGAAGGCACCGCGAAGACCAGCGGCAGCCGTTCAATAGCGACGAAGAGATTCGTCGTGCTCAGCACCCAGGGCTGCACGAGGAGATCGGCGTTCAGCGGCAGGTTCACGCCCATCGCCAGCCATTTCGACTTCATGCGCCGCGTGCCCGCCGTGGTGGCATAGCTCATGCCGCGCGGAAACTTCACCTCGAAGCTGCCCGCCTGCGCTCCAAGCTGCCCCAGCGTGATGCCGGAACGCTTCACCGTGATGCCATTCACCACCGCCGTGTCATTCACCGGTCCGCTCACATTCACATCCGTGGCGCCGATGTATTGCGCATCGCCATTGAGCATGATTTTCACCTCCAAAGCCCCGCCGAACGAGTGATTCGGCTGCCCCGGCAGCTTGCCATGTCCTGCTGGAATGGTCAGCACGCCCTCCGCATGGGCATTCGGGTCCGCCGAAGGATTCATCGGCAGCGGGCTGAACTGCAACTGGTCAAAGGTGGTCGTGAACGTGACGAATTTCAGCACGCCGCTCAGGGCGAGCCAGTTCGCTGGCAAGGTGTTTCGCGTGCTGTCCTGCGTGAAGACCGCCTCGCCGGGATGCCCGGCCTCGATGACCAATTCATAAGCATGCAGCGGGTCGATGGCCGCCCAGTCCTGCGGCAGCACATCGACGTTCACATTGAACAAAGCCTCCACCGGTGTGTTTGGCGATCCCGCTGCAAACTCCGCCAAATCCAACCCCGCGACACCCGAGGTCGCGACGAGCGGCACATCGACATTGTCCGAAAGGTCCCGCAGCGCCCAGCGCAGCGGGACGGTGATGTTCGAAGTGTCCGGCGAAGTCGCCGCGAAGCGGTCATAGCGCCGCGCCTTGCCACCGACCACGCAGCGGAAGTATCCCTGCCCCGGCACATTGCGGATGATATAAGGGCTGTTCAACGCGGTGGAGGTCAGGCGCACATTCGTGTTCGACGAGGCGTCATTGCTGTCCGTGCTCGTGAAATGCCAGATCGTGCCGCCATCCGCCTGCGTCTCCGTGTCGAGCTGCGTCCACGCCCCACCGCCCGCGTCCCGCTCCAGCACCGCCTTCACCCGAAACACATCGCCCGGCTTCAATCGCGTGCTCGGCACGATCTCGCCGCTGAAGGTGGCGCTGCCATTCCAGCTCGGCAGCCCGCCCGGAAACATCGGGAACGAAATCGTCTGCTGCACCACCACCTCAGGCCCATGCGGCACATCGTTTTGATCCAGCAGAGAAAACCTCACCCGCAGCACATCCGAGTCATTCCCCGGTGCCAGGTTTGACGAAACATTCGCCACCACGCTCACCGGGATGCCATCACGGTTCACATCGGAGGCGATGACATCCTGCGTCACCAACGTGCCGCTCAGAGTGTCAATCGAGCCGCTCACAACAGCCAGCGCCTGGCTGACAAAGCCGGAAAAAAGCACCAGCAAGACCGGGTAGAGTCGGTAGTTCATAGGCAAGAGAGCCGGGAGAGATCGAACTGGGACACCCGACCCGCAGATGGTGCTCAATCGCCTGCCTTTTTCAATCGCCAAACCTGCGGTGAACGAACCCCCGGCCTGGCCTCGCCACCGGGGATGATGATTTCGTTGTTCCAAAGCACTGCGTTCGTGGTGACCAGCGAAAACGGCACCTCGCCGGCCTTGGACCATGTTTGTGATTTCACATCAAAACCGAGCACATCCCGGGGAAAGCCCGGATGCGCTGATTTGGGCTCAAAGTTTACGTTTGCACCATCATCGCCACCGATGATCAGAATGCTTCCATCGACCACCGGAGCCGGTCCGGGTGCCGCAACGGCCACGCGGGGCATATCGGGTTGCTTTTGCCATCCTGCCGACGTCGAGTAACTCCAAGCATCCTTCAGCCACACACGCTCCGCTTTGCCATCCGCACCGGCTTTCAACGCCGCGCCGCTGAAAAGCCACACGCGACCTTCCACAGCACTCATGCAGCTCAAGATGCGCCCACCACCCGGACAGGGCGGCAGTTCCTGCCAGCCTGCTTCCGGCTTTTTCAAATCGAGCGACCAAAACGTGTTCAGCGCAGTCGTCGCCGTCGGCGTTTCGATGCCGCCAGCGATGTAAACAACGTCATCAAGCACGCAGCCGCTCATGAACGCACAAGGCTTCGGCAGCGGTGGCAGTTTCGTGTCCGGCTTTTGCAGCCAGAACACCTCGCGGAAGTGCTCCGTGGCATTGCCACCGCCCGCGATGAGCATTCCCTGCCCTGTCGTGAGACTCACTCCATACCCGTTTGCCCTCGGCAGCTTGCCCGCAGGCTTCCACTCGCCATCAAAGGCAAACACCGAGTCATACCAGACCTTCGTCCCGCCCTCCCACGGCATCTTATCCACAAAGTGCGTGCCACCCGCGACGATCAGCTTCCCATCCTGCACACCCGCAAAGGCTCCCGCGAAGCCACGCGCATCAGGCATGTCGGGCAGACGCGTCCAAGACATGGCCGCAATGAGGACGAGGGAGGCAAGCTTCATGGTGGTCGATTACAACACGGCCTTCTTCACCTTGCCGAAGTCGGTGCCGAGGAAGCGCTTGGCGAGGTTCTCGGCCTGCTCGGAGTGGTCGGTGAGGAAGATTTCGAGCGAGGGCTTCGATTTCGTGGTTCGCAGCAGGTTGTCCTGCTCCAGTTTCGCCTTCACATGCGCCGCACAAGTGCTGGCAGAGTCCACGAGGCGCACTTTCTGGCCGAGCATGCGCTTCAGCACCGGCACGAGCAGCGGGTAGTGCGTGCAGCCGAGCACGAGCGTGTCGATGCCCTTGTCGAGCATCGGCTTCAAATACTCCCGCAGCACGGATTTGAGCGCCGGATGATCCGTCCAGCCTTCCTCGACAAAGGGCACGAGCAAGGGCGTCGCACGTGCCTCGATCATCACATCCGGCCGCCGCATCGCGATCTCATGCTGGTAGGCATGGCTGCGGATGGTGCCGGCCGTGCCGATGATGCCGACGCGTTCGCAATTCGGCTCTGAAAGGGTCGCCTCGACTCCTGGCCCCAGCACCCCGATCACTGGCACGCGAAACGTGGCCTGCAAAACCGGCAGCGCATGCGCCGTGGCCGTGTTGCACGCCACCACCACCGCCTTCACGCCATGCGAGACGAGAAATTGCGTGTCCTCCATTGAGAAGCGGCGGATCGTGTCCGGCGATTTTGAGCCATACGGCACGCGAGCGGTGTCGCCGAGATAGACGATGGATTCGTTTGGCAGCAGGTCCCGCAGCGCCCGCACGACCGTCAATCCGCCCACGCCGGAATCAAAGACGCCGAGGGGGCTATTGGCGGTGACGGGTTGAGACATGCTTCGAGGTTCAATACTTGTGCGTGTTCAAAGGGCACTCTTCGCACAGTGGCATTTGAAATCCATAGTAAGAGTTGGCCTTCAACTCATCCTTCCACAACCTTCTAATGCGCCGAGAAGATGCAAATACTCGCATGCCGTTAAACCAAGCAGTCCAAACTTCGGGGAATATAAAGCCTTTCTTGAAATAGAGGTATTCTTCAGCGCACAGGTTGAAGTAGTCGAAGAGCAACAGTTTCTCTTTTTCAGTCAACTCTGCGTCTTGAGAGCCAAAAACTATTTCATTCAAGTCGTTGTTAAGCTCGTCGTAACGCAAATTAAACTCCCTGAAAAGTTCTCTGAAGAGCTGAGTCTCATCAAAATGCTGTTTGGCCACAAAATGCACAAAGCCAAACAACGAGGCGAGTGAGCCACCGAGGAATGCAGAAGTGTTCAAGCTATCAAAGCTAAACCAAAGAACGAAAATGATGGCTACTGCCAAACCTGTAGCGGCAAGATGATGCTCGAATAACCAGTGCTTGATTTTCACAGTCATTTTACGTCTGCAGTTCGCTATTTTCTCGTGATCTCCACGATCACCGCTTTCTGCGCATGCAGGCGGTTTTCGGCTTGGTCGAAGATGACGTCGGCGTTGGCTTCCATGACTTCGTCGGTGATTTCCTTGCCGCGGTAGGCGGGGAGGCAGTGCATGACGATGGCGTTCGGTTTGGCTTGCTTCAGAAGCGCGTCGTTGATCTGCCAGGGCTTCAAAATCTCGATGCGGTCGGCGCTTTCGGCTTCTTTGCCCATGCTGACCCACACGTCGGTGTAGAGCACGTCGCAGCCTTTCACAGCCTCGGCGGGATCATCGACGACGCGGATGGTTCCGGCGGGCACGTTGCGCATGAAGCTCTCCTGCGGCTGGAAGGCCTTCGGAGCGCCGATGACGAGTTCAAAGCCGAGTCGTGCGCTGGCCCAGATCCAAGAGCGGGCGACGTTGCAATCGCCATCGCCGAGGAAGCAGACGCGTTTGCCTGCCCAGCCGCCGAGACGCTCATGGATGGTCTGCAAATCGGCCAAAATCTGGCAGGGATGCTCGTCATCGGTCAAAGCGTTGATCGTGGGCATGCCGCTGTATTTCGCGAAATCGACCACGTCCTGCTGCGCGAAGGTGCGGATGACCGCGCCGTGAATCATGCGGCCCAAAACACGGGCGGTGTCCTTGATCGGCTCGCCACGCCCAAGCTGGATGTCCGCACCGGAGAGGAACATGACCTGCCCACCGAGCTCACGAATGCCGACCTCAAAGCTCACGCGGGTGCGCGTGGACGACTTCGTGAAGATCAGCGCCCACTGCTGCCCCGTGAGCACCTGCGGCGACGACTTGCGGTCCTTTTTCAGCACGCAGGCGAGATCGACGATCTTTTCGATCTGGTCCTTGGAGAGTTCTTCGATGGAAAGGAGATGGTTCATGACAAAAAAGGATTTCAAATGAGCGAATCGAGCACGCCTTTGAAGATCGCGAGACCTTCATTGACGTGCGTTTCAGTGATATTCAGCGGCGAGAGCCAGCGGACGACGTTCGGACCGGCGGGCGTGACCATCATGCCGGCATCGAGCAGCTTTTGAGCGAGGAAGATGGAGGCAGGTTTGTCACCGGCCTTCGCTTTTAAGGCCTCGGCGTTGAGTTCCCAGCCGATGAAGAGGCCGAGCTGGCGCACTTCTTGGATCAGTGGATGATTCCAGGCACGTCCGGCGGCTGCAATGGCCGCACCGCGGGTCTTGGCGTTGTCGCAGAGCTTTTCGTCGAGGATCGTGCGCAGGGTGGCGATGCCGACGGCGCAGGCGAGCGGTGAGCCGCCGTAGGTGGTGCCGTGCGTGCCGGGGCCGAGCACTTTGCCCGGTTCACGGCGGTCATTGATCCAAAACGAGCCAAGCGGGAAGCCGCTGCCGATCGCCTTGGCCCAACTGATGCCATCGGGCTGAATTTCATCGCCAGGGATGATGCTCCGCCAGCCAGCCATCTCACCTGCACGGCCGAAACCGACCTGCACTTCATCCAAAAGCAGCAGCAGATCTTTTTCGCGGCACAAGGCCTGTGCGCCGCGCAGAAACTCGGCGGTGACGGCATTCACGCCGCTTTCGCCCTGCACGGGCTCGACGAGGATGGCGACGGTTTTGTCCGTGATCGCGGCTTTGAGAGCTTCGAGATCATTGAACGGCACATAAACGAATCCGGGCGGCAACGGGCCGAAGCCGCCGTGGATCTTCTCCTGCGCCGTGGCGGTCATGGCACCGAAAGTACGGCCATGGAAGCTGCCAGTGAAGGTGATGATCTCAAAGCGTCCGCCGGTCTGCTGGCCGTATTTGCGGGCGAATTTGATCAGGCCCTCATTCGCCTCCGCACCGCTGTTGCAGAAGAAGCACTTGCCGGGAATCTCCACGCATTCCTCGACGATGAGACGCGCCAGCTCCGCCTGCTTGTCGATGCAATACCAGTTCGAGACATGGATGAGCGTGCTCGCCTGTTCGGCAAGCGCCTTCACCACCGTCGGCGGGCAATGCCCCAGCGGGCACACGGCCACACCGCCCGCGAAATCGAGATACTTCTTCCCATCGCGATCCCAAACATAAGCGCCCTCACCGCGCACGGGCCACACGTCGTAACGCCCGTAGTTGCCGAGCACGTATTGCGAGAGCCATTGGGTTTCGGGGTGTGGGGTCATGGAAAAAAGGGGGTAGCCAATAGCCTCAAGAGCCCCCCCTGAAAACCCATTTTTTCACCCCCAGACCTCCATCGCACGCAGCGTGGCGGCGGTGCGGCTTTCGACGCCGAGTTTTTCGAAGATATGAATCGTGTGCTTCTTCACCGTGGCGACGCTCAGGCCGAGGATTTCGGCGATTTCGCCATTCCCCTTCCCTTGGGCGACCCACAGCAGCACCTCGGCCTCGCGGGGCGAGATGCCGAGCTTTTCGAGCGGCTTGGGGTCATCAAAGTTCGGCGCGAAGCTCTGTTTTTGCTGCTTGGCACGCTCCAATCGCATGCGCACGGCCTTGAGCAGGTCGTTTCGTGAAACGGGCTTCGGCAGGTAATCGTCCGCGCCGAGGTTCATGCCTTCGCGGACGTCCGGCGCGGTGCCTTTGGCGGTCAAAAAGATGAAGGGCACGGCCTTGGTCGCCGCCGTGGCCCGCAGGCGCTGCAAGACCGCGTGACCATCCATCCCAGGCATCATGATGTCGCAGAGAATCAGGTCGGGGTGCTCGCGTGCAGCCAGTTCGAGGCCTGCGCGGCCATTTTCAGCCGCGAGCACGCAAAAACCATCCAGCGAGAGCATCTCGCGCAGATTCTCACGCAGCGGCGCTTGGTCTTCGATGAGCAGGATCGTTGTCATGAAGGCAAAGTGACGACAACTTCGGTTCCGCGCCCCTCCTCGCTCGCAATCGACAACGAGCCGCCGCACAGCGCGAGACAGCGTTTCACGACGGTGAGTCCCAAACCCGTGCCAGCAACCTCGCCGACGTTCGTGGCGCGATGAAACGGCGTGCCGAGGTGACTTTGGTCCGCATTTGGAATGCCGATGCCTTCATCGCGAATGGTGAAGACATGCTCGGTGGCATCGAACCAGACTTTTGAGCCCGGCTTCGAATACTTCACCGCGTTGCTGAGAAGATTCGTCAGCACGCTGCGCAGGAGCAACGCATCAAGTTCGCACATACCGGATTCGAGTTTCATTTCGATCTCGCAGCGATGGTTGGTGGCGGTCTGCACTTCCTGAACGATCTCACGACAGAGCGCGGTGACATCCACGGGCTGTGGATTGGGCTTCAAAGCGCCGGACTCGATGCGGCCGAGCAGCAGGACCTGCTCGACCATGTCGTTCATGCGATTCGTGGAAGCTTTGATCTGCGTGAGGAGTTCCAGACGGCGTGTCTCGCTCAAACTCGCGGCGTGTGCTTCGAGCAATTCGGCGCCGGAAAGGATGACGCTGAGCGGTGTGCGGAACTCATGCGAGACGGTGCTGACGAACTGATTTTTGAGCTGCTCCGCTTCCAGCGCGGCGCGGAGCTTCCCTGCACGTGAGGCGAGCATGACGAGCACGCTCAATGGCAGCACACTGAGCCCGAGCGCGACGAAGCCGAGCCATGAGGTCGGCGTGCCGTATTCGCGAGTGAAGCCGGGGCCGCGTGTGATCCAGGCCGTCCAGTTCACCTCGCCTTCACCACCGATTTCGAAGGCGCGGCCTTCGGTGCCGGATGCGGCGGCCACGAGCGCTTGATCGGCGATGAGCGGCAGTGATTTGTCCGCGCACAGGTGTTTCAGATCGAGCCATCCGATGATGTAGCCGCGCACGATCCGCAAATCCTCCGCATCCGGCACCGCCGCGGCCACCGCGAGCTTTTCACCCTCGATCACCGCTGAAAATGCGGAGGCGGGTGGCCCGAGACGCGCTGTTTCAAGCAGCGCAGCGAGCTTGCCGTCCTGGGTGAGGTTCGCGCCGATGCTGGTCTGCGGTATTTTCCCGTCCTGCCATGTCACGCGGATGCTTTTCTCGGTCTCATGGTTCGCGTAAGCGTAGGCGAGGAGGTGCGGATGGCGCTGCAACCATCCCGCAGGCGGCAGGCGGCTCGCATCGGGATGCGCCTTGTCCTCGATGAAGCGCCATTGATTGCGCAGGGCGGTGAGGAAGGTCACTTCTTTGAAGGTGGCCAGCTTGAACTGCTCGCCGAGCACTTCGGCCGCGGTTTCAAAAAGCCGCGCATCGCGTTCACACGCGGCTTTGAAGCTCACATACGCCAGACCGGCCGGCACCAGCGCAAAGGCCAGCGTGAGCACCGCGAGCATGCGCGGTTGTTCGATCCAGCGGGGCGTTTTCATGCGGTGGAGCGTTTCAGCCACAAAACATAGCCGCTGAGGATTTGCAGCACCAGCGCCACGCAGGTGAGAAAGGCGATCCAGCGCGTGGCGGTGCCGCCGATGCTGCCCATGTGAATGGAGAGCTGCGCCATTTGATAAAGCTGGCTCAGCGTGCCCTCTCGCGAGCTGTGCGCCGCGAGCACGCTGCCATCGAGGCGGCTGATGAAGACCACGCTGCGACCTGCGGGCGATCCATCCTCAGGGAACGCGAGCTGGATGCGAAACACCGGACGCTGTGGCGGTGGCATCTCGACCGCGGCGGCTCGTGCTCCCGGTAGCGCGGCCTCGGCTTTCGTGATGGCCTCATCCACACTGAGTAGAGGCTGATTGGGCTGCACAATGGGCACCTGCGGCGGATGCGGATGCTCGCCGTGCATGTAGCGCAACGTAAGGCCTGTGATGCCGAAGATGAGCAGAAACACCGATGAATAGAGCCCCGCCACGCTGTGCAGATCGAGATTGAATCGGCGGAAGCTGGAGCCGCGCCGCACGCCGAAGATGCGCAGCGGCCACCACAGCCAAAGACCGGTCAGTGCGAGGCCGAGCGTGATGCAGGTCGCGATGACGACGACCGTGCCGCCGACTGGGCCTTGCATGAGATTCACGTGCAGTTTGATCATCGTCTGCTCCCAGCCGCCCATGCGGGGTCGCGTCCCGAGCAGCGTGCCGTAGTCGGGATGAAAGTGGTATGCGTCCTTACCTGAGAAGAGCACAAGCGCATCGCAATCATCACGCGGCAGACGGATGCCCTGCACTGGAGTCTTCATTTGGCTCAAAGCCACATCGAGAGGCGCTCTTTGCTCACCAGGCTCGTGAGGATACAAATCAGGCCTCAGCCATCGCTGGATCGTGTTTTCAAGCACCAACGCTCCGCCCGTGACAGCGATCACGAGCACGAAGAGTCCCGCGAGCACGCCGGCCCAGCGGTGAAGCCACAAAAGGATGCGTCGGAGGTTCATGCGCCAGCTTCACGCAGCGGGAAGGCACTGGCAAGGCAGCAGCGATGCTCCCAAAGGAGCATCGACGCGGCCTGGGATGCACCTGCGGGTGCATTGTTCGTTTCACGGCATCGGAAGAGACTGCGCCCATGAAAACGAATCTTTCTATCCTTTTCCTCGCCACCACCGCCATCGCAGGTCCGATCCAAAATGGCGGCTTTGACAGCAATCCGGCGAACCTCGCGCAAATCACTCCCTGGCAGCAAAACGGCACGACAGTCGGCCTCAGTGTCACGCGCACGGCAACCGACTTCACCTCGTCTCCGCTCTCACTTCGCATCACAGGCCGAGGCACCGCGACGGACGGGCCGGTGCAGCAGCAGAATGTGCTCGCAGCCCTGGCGAATGGCTCCACCTACGTCGTCCGCTTCAAAATCAAACTCGATGCACCGGCGCAGGTGCGCTGCCTGATGTTTGTGGCCTCCAGCATCGCGCAGACGCCCATCCTGATCGCCGAGACGGTCGTCCGCAGTGATCGCGTGGGCCAGTGGATCACGGTGGAGGGCAGTGCGCCTGTTTCCTGGACGGGCACGCCTTCCGCAGCGCGGATGTATTTTGCCGTGGAGCAGCTTTATCCGAGCACTGCGCCCACGAGCGCCTTCCCGAGCTACAACCTCGATGATGTCTTCATGGAGCTCGACAATGACGGTGATGGCCTCAGCAATGCCGAGGAGACTACAACGAATCCAAACGCCAAAGACAGCGATGGCGACACGATGGCCGACAAGTGGGAGCTGGCGAACGGCTTTAATCCCAACGATGCCGCCGATGCCGCGCTGGATGCCGACAGCGACGGCCACAGCAACAAGATCGAATACTGGGCGAACACGAATCCGCTCAGTGCCGCGTCGTATCCCGGCATCACGAGTGACCCGCTGGCGAGCACGGCTACCAAAGCGCTGCTCTATTACCTGCAAACACGCGGTGCACGCGGCAACGGGCGCTACCTCACGGGCCAGAACGCAATGGACGTGCCAGGCGGCGATTACACGAACTACGTCGTCGGTTTGAACACACTCATGACGCAGGCGGGATACCCGAGCTGGGTGTCCATCCTCAGCATCGCCGCCGAAGGCAACGGCACAGCGCTGCAGATCGGCACCAGCGGACCTGTGGGACGCGCCTACATGGACGCCGGCGGCCTCGTGGTCCTGCACTACGCCCCGCGCAATCCATGGACGCTCGGCTTCAATGGCGACAAAACCGGCGTGAACATCCCCGACCTGCTCACGCCGGGCACGGTGGCCAATTTGCGCATGATCGGCTGGATGGATGCCATCGCGGCGGAACTCGCGCTGTTTGGCCCGGATCACCCGGTGATCTTCCGCCCGTTCTCCGAGCAAAACGGCTCGTGGAACTGGTATGGACGCCTCCAGCAGGATGAGTTCATCGCGCTGTATCGCTGGTTTCGCGAATACATGGTGAACGTCAAAGGCCTGCACAACATCATCTGGACCATCGAAGGCCACATCGGCATACACCGGCCCGTGGGCACGAGCAACGCAGGCGCGGCGATGGACTACTACTACCCTGGCGATGATGTCATCGACCTCGTCGGCTTCAGCGCCTACATCAGCGGCTGGAATCCCGGTTTTGATGCCGATGCGCAGTCCCGCCTACATCCCAAAGCCTTCGCCATCACCGAAGGCGGCCCGCCACCGAATGAGGACGACGTGCCGAATGCCTACAACTCCACCTACCTCCCAGCTCTGGATACCTGGTATCCACGCAGCGCTTTCTTCGTCATCTGGAACAGTTGGCCGACAGGTCCGTTCGTCGCCATCAAGGACAACGCGAACTACGTCCCGCTGCTCACCGATTCGCGCGTGACGAATCGCGAAAACGTGAACTACCTGAACACCACCGCCTACTGGCAAGCGGCGAACGGTTTGAGCAACCAACCGCTCGACGCCGACTACGATCAAGATGGCCTCTGCAATGTCCTCGAAGCCGCCATGGGTCTCGATCCGCTGATTCCCTCCACCAACACGCTGTCACAGGGCTTTGTGACCCTCGGCAGCCAAACCTACGCCACGATCACCTTCACCCGCTATCCCGGCATCCTCGATCTTGTCACTACGGTCGAATGGTCGAGTGACCTGCAAACCTGGAGCAGCACCGCCGTGACCGAATTGTCCCGCACGACTCAAAACGGCCTCGAAGTCATCACCGTGCGCTCCAACACGCCCGTGAGCAACGGAGCGCAGTTTCTACGCGTGCGAGTGACCGGCCCATGAGGCTCAAAGGTGAATCTCCGTGCCGATGCCGCCATCGGTGAAGATTTCGAGGATCAGGGCATGTGGCAGACGGCCGTCGATGAGGTGCACTTTGCCGACGCCGCCGCGGAGGGAATCGAGGGAGCTGTCCACTTTCGGGATCATGCCGCCGCTGATGACTTTTTCGGCCTTCAGCTTGGCGATGCTGGCCTCGTCGAGGCTTGGGATGAGCGTGCTGTCGTCCTTCGGGTCGCGCATGACGCCGCGCACGTCGCTGAGGAAGATGAGCTTGGTGGCTTTGAGGCGCTTGGCGAGGGCACAGGCAGCGAGATCGGCATTCACGTTGAGCGTTTTGCCGCTGGCGAGCTCACGGGCGACGGGCGACACGACGGGAACGAACTCACCGGCCACCGCGGCCTGGATGAGGCCGAGTTTGCAGTCGTTCACTTCGCCGACCCAGCCGAGATCGCCCTTCATTTTTTCGCCGAGGAAGACTTCCGTGCCGGGAATGCCGACGGCTTTGCCACCGAAGGCATTGATCTTGTTCACGATCTCCGGGTTGATCACACGGGCGAGCGTCTCCTCGACGATTTTGATCGTCTCGTCATCGGTGACGCGCATGCCGTTGATGAATTTGGCCTCGAGGCCGGATTCGACCATCGCTTTGGAGATCGCCTTGCCACCGCCGTGCACGATGACGGGATTGATGCCCACGGCTTCGAGGAAGACGACATCGCGCAGGAACGAATCGACCTGCACCGGGTCCTCCATGGCGCTGCCGCCGACTTTGATGAGAAAGGTGCAGCCGCGGAATGACTGCATGTAAGGCAGTGCTTCGAGCAGCACCGCGGATTTTTGGATTTGATCGGTCATGCCAGTCCTTTTTGGCGTTTCGCGTGAATGGCGGCGGAGTATTCGGCGCTGTTGAAGTCCACGTATTCCTCGGAGAGGTCGCTGGTGTAAACGGTGTAGCCGCTGGTGCCGCTGTTGAGGTCGATGGTGACGGTGAACTTGGGCTCCTTCACGACCTTCTCCATCTCGGTGACAGGCGTTTTGGTGGCGAGGCCGCCTTTGCAGGCCAGAAGGCCGCCAAAGTAGATGTCGATGAGCTCCTCGCGGATCTTCGCGCCGCTGTAGCCGACAGCGTGGATGATGCGGCCCCAGTTCGGGTCGCAGCCGTGGAAGCTGCACTTCACAAGCAGGCTCTTCGCGACGGTTTCGGCGACCTTGCGGGCATCGCCGAGGGTGCGGGCGTTGCGCACGCGGATCTCGACGAACTTCGTCACGCGTTCGCCATCGCACACGATCATCTTGGCGAGCTCGAGCATCACTTTGTGCAAGGCACAGCGGAAGAGCTCGGCCTCGGGCGTGTTGCGCTTGATGGTGGGCACGTTGCTTTGGCCGTTGCTCATCACGATGACGGTGTCGTTCGTGGAGGTGTCGCCGTCGATGGTGATGCAGTTGAAGCTCTTCTCGACCGCGTAGCGCATACTACGCTTCATCTCGTCCTTGGCCACTTTGGCGTCGGTGGTGATAAAGCAGAGCATGGTGGCCATGTTCGGGCAGATCATGCCGGCACCTTTGCAGATGCCGCCGATGCGGAAGCTGCCATTTTTGCCCACGGGCACCTCGACGGCGAAGGTCTTCGGCCGCGTGTCGCTCGTCATGATGGCACGCATGGCATCGTCGCTGCCTTTGTCGTTCAGTTTGGCGACAGCGTCGGGCACTTTGGGAAGGATGCGTTCGATCGGCAGCGGCATGCCGATGATGCCCGTGGAGCAAACAAGCACCTGGCGCATCTTCACACCGATCTCCTCGGCCACGGCTTTGGTCATGGCCTTGGCGTCCTGGATGCCCTGAATGCCCGTGCAGGCGTTCGCGTTGCCGCTGTTGGCGATGATGGCACGTGTGTCACTCTCCTTGATGTGCTGCTGGCACACGCGGACGCAACCAGCGCGGACCTTGTTCGTCGTGAAGACGGCGTCGGTGACAGTCGGGCTGTCGGAAACAATGAGCGCGAGGTCGAGACGCGTCGCTTCGGGATTTTTGATGCCGCAGGTCACGGCGGAGGCGCGGAAGCCCTTCGCGGCGGTGACACCGCCTTCGACGATTTTAAACGGCACGCGGCATTCGCGCTCTTCGGTGACTTTGGCAGGCATAAGGATCAGATGTTGAGAAGTCCGGCGGTCGTTTCAAACCCGCAAATGAGGTTCATGTTTTGCACCGCCTGTCCGGAAGCGCCTTTGCCGATGTTGTCCTCGGTGCTCATCAGGATGAGCTGGCCGGCGCGAGTGTCGTAGGCCCAGCCGATATCGACGAAGTTGGTGCCGGTGACGTTCTTGGTGTCGGGAGACTGGTTCACGCCAACCAAACGCACGAAGGGCTGCGAATCATAGGCCGCATGCAAAGTCGCGCCGATCTGCTCAATGGTCGCGCCGGGCTTGAGCTGCGCAAAGGTGGTGGTGCAGATGCCGGAGTGCGTCGGCATGAGATGCGGGACAAAGGAAAGCTTCACTTCGCGACCTGCGGCGAAAGCAAGTTCCTGGCCGATTTCGCTCAGGTGGCGATGCATTGGCACGGAATAGCTGCGCACGCTGTTTTGAACCTCGCAGAAGAGCAGCGGAATGCTTTCCTTCCGCCCGGCACCGCTCGCGCCGCTCATGCTAGCGACGGCGAGAGGCGAATCGGCGAGCAAACCGGCCTTCAACAGCGGAATGAGCGGCAGCAGAATGCTCGTGGGATAGCAGCCCGGGCAGGCGATGAGCCTCGTGGTCTTGATTTGATCCGCACGGACCTCAGGAAGCGCGTAAACCGCCTCGTCGAGCAACTCGGGCGCCGGATGCGCATGGCCGTAGAACTCCTCATACAACGCGGCGCTGCGCAGACGGAAGTCGGCGCTGAGGTCGATGACCTTCAAGCCGAGTTCGAGCAAAGGTTTCGCATACTCCGAGGCCACTCCATGCGGCACGGCGAGGAAGGCGATTTCGGCTCCCGCAGCTTTGAGCGCATTCGCATCCGGAGCCGTGAAGGTGAGCGAATCCGCCACGCCGACCCCGCGGAAGCGCGGGAACTCCTTCGACAGCGCCTTGCCCGCGAGCGAGCGCGAGGTGACGGCGACGAGCTCCACATTCGGATGACGCAGCAGCAGGCGTAGCAGTTCTGCTCCAGAATAACCACTGGCTCCAACGACGGCGACTTTGACGGGTGCGGACATATTTGCGGGGGGGCGGAGTATGGGATGACGCTTTGAGGGCGCAACCCGGAAAACACACTTCGAAACGGGGATGAACCCGGGAATGACAAAGCCCCGCGTCTCCGCGGGGCTTTGCAAACAACACACGATGCACATCCTGCGCGATCAGCGCTTGGAGAACTGGAAGCGCTTGCGGGCACCCGGACGACCCGGCTTCTTACGCTCCTTGGCGCGGCTGTCACGAGTGAGCAGTCCGTTCGCCTTGAGAGCGGCACGATTTTCAGGGTTCACGCGGATGAGGGCGCGAGCGATGCCGAGACGCACAGCACCGACCTGACCAGTAATGCCGCCGCCGGTGGTCGTGACGGTGAAATCATAGGTCATGCGGCTGTTCGTCAGCGCGAGGGGGAAGAGCACCTGATTCTGGTGGGTGACGACGGGGAAGTATTCCTCGAAGTCGCGGCCGTTGACGGTGATGCTGCCGCTGCCTTCGCGGATGAAAACGCGGGCGATGGCGGTCTTGCGGCGGCCGGTGGAATTGGCGATGGGCTTGCTCATGAAGTTCTGCTAAAAAGGCTGCGATGGGTGAATCAGGCGACGGCGAAGGGCTTCGGATTCTGAGCCTCGTGGGGATGCTCGGCACCGCTGAAGATCTTCAGCTTCTTCATCACCGCGCGACCGAGGCGGGTATGGGGGACCATGCCCTTCACGGCGCGCTCGATGAGGAGTTCCGGACGACGCTGACGGACGCGTTCGACGTTTTCCACCTTCTGGTTGCCGATGAAGCCCTTCTTGGAGGTGTAAATCTTCTGCTGCTCCTTTTTGCCGCTGAGGCGGACTTCGGCGGCGTTCAACACGACCACGAAGTCACCAGTGTCCACATGGGGCGTGAAGGTGGGCTTGGTCTTGCCGCGGATGATGTTGGCGGCGGCAAGGGCCACGTCACCGAGGATCTGATCCTTGGCGTCGATGACATACCATTGGCGGTTGGTCTGCTCTTGGGCTTTGGCTGAAAAGGTCTTCATGAGGGATTCTAACAGGAGGGGAGTTTCCACCCCTTGGGGGGAAGGGGCGGCGAGAATAGAGGTCTGCCCCCGAGTGTCAAACGGAATCTAGATCGTTGTGAACAACTCGGCGGCTCACTTCCCAGCGCACCAGTGGGCGGCGTTGATGAGGAGCTGCTGGTAGGGCTTCAAATCATGCGTGCGGGCGTCATGACCGAGGGCGAGGCCGACGACGCGGGCTTTCGGATGCTTCGTGATCCAGACGCTGGGGTGCGGCTTTTGGTATTTGTCGCTGTTGCTGGTCTCGGCGAGCACTTCGATGGGCGTGGTGCCTTCGGGGGCGCCTTCGGCGTTCACGTAGTAGAGTTCGTCTTCGACGGTGAAGCTGGCGGGCACGTCCTTCATCACCGGGTGATCGGCTTTCACGGCTTTCACATCGAAGGGATGGATCTTGTCGTGGCCGCGGGCGCCGCCGCCGACGATTTGGGCGTTCAGCTCGGGCCAGCCGCCGAAGCCATACCAAGTGCCGGGGTGGAGCATGACGATGCCTTTGCCTGCGGCAGCGAAGTCGAAGAGGGCTTTGCGGTAGGCGGCGGTGTCGAAGAATTTGCGGTTCACGCTGATGATGGCCACGTCGGCGTTGGCGAGCTCGGTGGCGGCTTGGTCGCGGTCTTCGGTGTAGTGGACGGTGAAGCCGGCGGCTTTCAGCGTGGCGACATCGGTGGTGCCGAAGAAGTCTTTGAAGTTGTGCGAGGAACCGCCGCCGATGACGAGGACCTTGGTTTTGCCGGCTTCCCACTGCACGGGAGCAGCAGGAACGAGCGGGCCATCGCCTTTGCCGCCTTCTTTGGGGCCGGTTTCGGGGCCTTGAGCGGCTGCTTTGCCTTTTCCTTTGCCGCGAGCAGGCGGCGGCGGGCGCTTGGAAGCGTCGGCGCTGAGCGGCGCGGGGCCTTTGCCTTCGATGTCAGCCGTGACGGCGATGATGACGGGCGGTGTTTTGTTCCCGGCGGGGCTTTCGAGGATCAAAGTCTTCGCGACGGCTTTCTTCGTGAGTTCGAGCGTGAGGAGGCGCGGTTCCTGGCCGTCGGCGAGGCCTTCGATGCCTTTGGAGCCGGGGACTTCGACGGGGCGGATGTAGTCGCTGAAGTGAATGCCGTTGAGGAGGGTGAATTCCTCTTTCTCGCCGCCTTCATAGACGACGGTGGCTTTGAGTGCGGGCGCTTCATCCTGCACGGCAGGCCAGCCCCAGCCGGAGACGCCGCTGAGGAGTTGCAGACGCTTCGCGGCGACGTTGATGGCCACCTCGGCCTTCGCGGGGAAAGTTTGTGAGTGGTTGTCTTTGCCGGGGCCGCCTTTGAGCACGATCAAATTGCCGCCGGTAGAGCTTTTCGCGGGGTCCTGGATGAAGAACGGCACGCCATCGACCTTCACGTTGCCGAACTTGGTGAGCTTCACCTGGCCACCGCGAGGATCAGGGCTGGCGAAGAGGCCGTCGCGGCTGTCGGCGGTGAAAGCATCGGCGAGATGGAGGATGCGGAACTGCTTCATCGCATCGCCGCAGATGTAGGCGAGGATGTCGCGCAAGGCATCGGGACCGAGCGCATCGAGGCCTTCCGGCATGAGGCTGCGGCGGGTGTTTTCGCGCTTGTCGATGTCGCTCTTCAAAATCTCGCGCACACCAGCCTGCGTGGCGAGCGTGACGGTGGAATTGTTCTCGCTGGTGATGACGCCGACGAGCACCTCGCCCTTCTTTGTGGTGATGTTGAAGGCCCAGAAGCTGGGATCGACCTCGCGGTTCGGATCGACGATGTGCACGAGCAGCTCGGCCGGTCCATGCGCGCCCATGCCATCGAGCGGCGGCCCGACGGCCACACCGACATCACCGAGCTTGTGGCACACCGCGCACGCGGCGAAGAGCATTTTGCCCTGCGCGGCATTGCCGGGCTTTTCGACCTCGGGCGTGAGTTTGGCGATGATGGCATCCTTCGCGGCATTGTTGACCTTGAACAGGTCATTCGCCCGTTTGGCGATCTGCTTGTTCGGATGCGAGCGCAGACGTGCGACATCGCCGGGGGCGAAAAGCTCGCGTTTGAGCGTGTCGGCCTTCACGGCGTCGAGAAGGGCGTTGGTGGCCTCGGGGCGTTTCAGAATCGAATCGAGCGCAGAAGCAGCAAGCACCGGATTGTGAGTGAAATGCTGAAAAGCATTTGCTGCAGCTTCGGACCCTTCTTTACCGCCAAACTCACAAAGGTCGCTCAAGACTCCGATTTTAAGACCATCAGGCAAATTGGAGCCCAAAAGAGCCACTATCTCACCGAGTTGCCCTGATCCAATTTGGATCAAAGCCCGCGCAGCAGCACCGCGAGCATCCACGCTCAATTCGCTTCGCTGAAAATCAGCCACCAGAGTCGATTCCACCTTTTTGACCTCCGCAGCAAGCGCACCGCCTTTGTCCCACTTCGTCACGAGCGGCAAGGTGGCCGCTGCGAGCGCGGGTTGAGCGAGGAGCTTCTTCAATGCCTCCGTGAGGGCCGGAGACATGGCAGGCGCGTCGTTCACGTTCGCGGCGATGCCGCGGAGGATCGCGGCTTTGATGTCATCAGCCGTCGCATCGGCATTCGCGCAGGCGGTGATGAGTTTTTCGGCGTTCACGGGTAGCGCGGAAGGAAGAAGAGCTCTAACGAAGGACGGAAGGGACTCAAAGGACTCCTGCGACAGCGCGGCGACGATGACTTCGGGCGCTTTGTTGGACGCGGCGGCGATGAGGGCGCTGCGGGTCCAGTCGTCTTGAGCGGCGGCGTAGTCTTTGAGGAGCTGTTGCGGATTCGCGGAGCCTTGCGCGGCTTCGTAAGCACGCAGGGCCTTGCTGCCTTGAGCACCTTTGGACTCCGGCTTGTTCCGATACGCGGTCGCGGCAGGCGCTTTGGCCTCCTTGTGCTGCACCTTCCAGATGCGGCCGTAGTAGTGGTCGCGGTCGGGGCGGACGGCGGCGTTGGCGGGGCCGTGGGTGGGGCCGCGGGTGTCGTTGTGAATGACAGCCTGATTGCAGAAATCGACGATGTAGAGCGCACCATCGGGGCCGACGCGATTTTCGATGGGGCGGAACCACAGGTTCTTGCTGCGGATGAACTCGGTCTGCTCGCGGCCGGGCTCGCGCTTCGCTTTGTAGGTCACGCCATCGGGCTCGACCATGAAGTGGCTGACGATGTTCAGCGTGGGCTCGGTGGTGAAGTAGCCGTAGTTCCACTTCGCGGGCCAGGCACCGCCTTCATAAATCGCGCAACCAGCGGCGGCGGTGTAGCTGCCAACTTGGTCGATCTGCACATAGGCCTGCTGCTCCCAATGCATGGCGGGATAGGTGGGCTCGCGTGGCAGCATGCCGTTCGTGCCGCTGACGCCGGGCAGCTTGCCCTTCGCCAGCACATACTCCGGCAGCACGACGTGGATGAAGTGATTGCCACTCGTCGGCTGCGTGTAGAAAACCTGGCCGTCGCTGGTGATGTCGAGGCCCCAGGTGTTGCCACCGCGGCTGGCGTATTGCTCGATGGCGCTGCCGTCCGGCTTGAAGCGCACGACACCGGCTCCGATGGGGCCGAAGCCCTTGCTGCCATCGCCGGATTTCGCGTCGTCGGTGCTCGAATAACCGTGCGTGGCATAAATCCAGCCGTCGAGGCCCCAGCGCATGTTGTTGATGACGGCATGCGTGTCGCGATTGCCGAGGTTCGTGTAGAGCTTCGTGCGTTTGTCGGCCTTGTCGTCGCCGTTCGTGTCCTCAAAGAACCAGATGTCCGGCGCGGCGCAGACGATGACACCGTTTTTGTAAAACACGCTGCTCGTGGCGAGCTCGATCTCGTCGGCGAAGACGGTTTTCTTGTCCATGACGCCGTCGCCGTTCGTGTCGGAGAGGATGGAGACGCAATCGAGCGGTTTGCGATCATGCTGGCCGGGTTTCACGGCACCGCTGTCCTTCCACGCATCCACATTGGCCTGACGCAGGCCGTTCGGATACTCAGGCGTCTCCGTGACCCAGAGGCGGCCTTTTTCATCCCAGTCGATGTTCATGGGCTTGTTGATGAGCGGCTCGGAGGCGACCAGCGTGAGATTGAACTCCGGATGCACCTCCAAATGCTTCGGCATCTCCTGCGGAGGCGGCACGCCGCCTTCGGCATAGCGCAACGCATCGCCCAGCTCGGCCGGTTTGCACAGTTCGTCGATGTTCTCCCGCTTTCCGGCCCAGGCGATGCCGCGCAGGATCATCGTGCGCAGGGCATTGTGGCTGAAGTTCTTATACCAATGGCCCGGGATGCAGGTGAAGGCGCGATAGGTTGTATCGGGGGCATTCTTGCCCCCTTCGGAGGGGCCAGGAATGGCCCCATTACGTTCATAGGTCCACACCTGCGGCTGGATGTCGTAGATATTGACGGCCTTCTTTTTCGCCACGGCCTCGGCAGCGCGTTGCTGGGCCTCTTTGTTGCCGCCTTTGACCTGCGGGGTGTTCGGCGTGTAGGCGGCGGCGAGGATCTTGGCCTCGGGCAGCAGGTCCATGTCGTAGTAGATTTCGTCGTCGATGTCGAAGTTGCTGATGTCCTTCGTGATCGCGTTGTCGTGATCGGTAAAGTAGAGGCTCATCGGTGCCTCCAGCCACTTCGTCTGCCCGAAGTGCCACGAGCCGCCGATGATCGTCTTGAACCAATCGTGATCCTTCGACACCGCCGCCGCGTGGATCGTCACCACGCCGCCCCCACGGGCGAGGAACTCCATCAAATTCTTCCGCTCGTCGCCGATCTTGATGTTTCCAGCCTCCTGCGCGTGCAGGATGAGCACGTCCGTGCGGTCGAGCTGCTCCTTCGTCGGGAATTCGAGGCTGCCCTCGCACTTCGCGCCGCGCTCATTGAGCATCGGCACCCAGTCCTTGAGGAACTGCGGGAAATCGTGCGCACCGGGGCCATGGGATTTTTTGCCGGCGCGGATGAAGACACGCAGCGGCTCCGCCGCAAATGACGAATGAGAAATGGCGAATGACGAAGCCAGCAGGCAGAGGAGGAGGCGTTTCATGGTCGGAGAATGAGGATGCTACGCGAAACCAACGGCGCTTGGGAAGGGCGTTTTCGCACGGCGCGCTATCCGGGATGCACATCAGGCCGGGGGTGGACCCCAAGACTATTGACACTCAGGCGTTTTTTTGGCGTTAATGGTGCCCATGACCGACGAAAGCGACATCCCTGTAGCCGGGGCGGAGCCCGATGAGGCTTCGCAGACGGCTCTTGCCCCGGTGAATCCTCACCGGCCGAACCGCTTTGTGGTGATGTGGCGGAAAATCGGCGGGGGGTCGCTCGGCTTCAGCATTCTGCTCCACGCGGCCATTTTGCTGTTCATGGCGAGTTATTTCATCGTGCGGCAGATCTCTGACAAGCAGGTCGATTTCCTGCCCGGCGGCGGCACACGCCAGGGGGCGGAGGCCAGCGCCGACCTGGCGGAGAAGGTGGCGGTGAAGCGTCAGCAGAAGCTGAACAAAATCACGCCCCTGCAACGCGTCGTGGTCGAGAACATCAACGCCGACGTGACGCTGCCGGACGTGCCGATGGACGCCCTGAGCCTGCCTGACGTCAGCAGCATGACCGGCGGTGGCAAGCTCGGCAGCGGTGGTTTCGGCACCGGCGGGGCCGGCGGCGGCTTCGGCAATGGCTTTGGCAGCGGCGGCATGGGCGGCATGACCTTCAAACCGATCTTCATGTTCGGCATGGAGCTCAAAAACGTGAAAAAGATCGCCGTCGTGATGGATGTGTCCCGCTCGATGACACGCTACCTGCCCATCGTGACCAAGGAACTCGATAAAGTGGCCTTCGGCAGCAACCTCGTGCTCTACTTTGGCTGCGGCCTCACGGGGGAAACCAAGCAGAACAAGGCACTCGACAAAACCATCCTCACCACGGACGACGACTTCAAAACCTTCTGGCAGGTGTGGGAAGGCAAGACGCCGCTGAACATGCCGATGGAGGACCGGAGGAAGCTCAAATACGATCCCGGCGTGCCGATGCCGCTCAAAGACATCTACGAGATGATGTCGAAGCGAAAAAACACTTGGTACATCGACTTCTGCGGCATCACCTACGCGTGGACCGCGCTGATGAGCAAAGAGGTGGAGCAAGCGGATGCCATTTACTGGTTCGCCGACTTCCAGGACAAGGTGACCGAGGAGATGATGGACAAGGTCCTCAAGCGCCTCAAAGCCCGCAAACAGAAGCTTTACATCCACGCCAGCGTGAAAGGCCGCAGCTTTGAGCAGGTGCGTGACGGCCTCGTCATCCCCAGCGGCGGTGAGGTGATCGAGACGGAACTGCCGAAGAAGTGACGCGAGCCGCGAGGCCTCACTTCACCGTCTCATTCACAATTTCGTTCTTTTCATTCAAGAGCAGGCGCTTCGGCGTGACGGGCGACTCGGAGACGCCCCAGGCCATGATGGTCACGCGATGGCCGGTGTTGATCAAATGGGCCGCGGCACCATTCACCACGATCTGGCCGGAGCCACGCGGACCGGTGATGACGTAGGTTTCGAGGCGCTGACCGCCCGTGATCGAGGTCACCAGCACCTTTTCACCATCCCACAGATCGGCGGCCTCCATGAGGTCGAGCGGGATCGTGATGCTGCCCTCGTAGTCGATGTTGGCATCCGTGATGCGGGCGCGGTGGAGTTTGGATTTGAGAAGGTGTCGGAGCACGCGTCAGAGTGTCGCGATGCATGGCGGGGTCAAGGCGCGGCATGCCTGACGCCGCTACAATGCTGTTGCGCGAGAGAAGAAAACCTTCTCCGCGGTGCCACGCAGCATCCAGGCCTTGTCGGAGTCACTCAAGAAGTCCAGCCGGTCACGGATCAGCGCGATGGAGTCGCGGTAGTTATGCCCCGGATCGACTTGGAAAGGGCAATCGCTGGCCCACATCACTCGCTGCGGACCAAAGGCATCGCGCACCTGGCGGATCAGCGGGCCCATGTCGAGGTAAGGCGCCTTCTTCGCCCCGAGCGCATAAAACGCACTCGCCTTCACATGCGTCCGGCGATGCCGAGCGAGGCGAAGCAACGCGGCCACATCCGCCTGCTTCGGCGGTCCGGCCATGCCGAGGCGGGCAAAGTGGTCGATCACCACGCTCGTGTCCGGATACCACTCGCACATCTTGTCGATGAGCGGGAGCGTGTCAGGATTGATCAGCGGGCACACGCTGGCATTCAGCTCGGCGGCAGTTTTCCAAAGCGTGGCCATCCCGGGGCTGCCGAGCCATGCAGAGAGGTTCTTTTGCGCTCCAGCGGAGATGCGAAAGCCGCGCACGCCTTGTTTCACCAGCTTGGCCATCGTCGCCGCCACATCCGGTGCGTTTTCATCCACGATCGCCACGCCACTGAAGGTGCCGGGATGGGCCTTCATCACATCGAGCATGTAGCTGTTGTCCTGCTGGTAGTAGCTCATCTGGATGAGCACCACACGACGCACGCCCTCCGGACGGCAATGCGCAAAAAGCTGCTCCGGTGTGAAGCTCGGCGGACGCATGTCACTGACAGCATAACCCCGTGCCAGCGGATACTTCTCCACGTCCGGCGTCCACACGTGCACATGCGCATCGATGTAATCGCCACGCGAGCCCGGGCGGAGCAATTCGCAGCCAGTGAGCGCGGCAGCACCAGCGGAGGTGAGAAGGGAGCGGCGGGTGAGCATGGTGAAGAAAAAGGTGAGACGTGAAACGTGAGAGGTTAGAGGTGAGGCTTATACATAGCCAACTTCTGACTTCTCACCTTCAACTTCATGAGCAACCTCCATCGCATCTGCGTCTATTGCGGCTCCAGCCCTGGAAACGATCCGGCGCACCGGGCGGCGGCTCGGGCTTTGGGCGGGTTTCTGGCCCGTGAGGGCATCACGGTGATCTATGGCGGGGGAAACGTGGGCCTGATGGGCGCCGTGGCGGATGGAGCCCTGGCCGAGGGCGGCAAAGTGATCGGCGTGATCCCGCAGTCGCTGCTGGAAAAGGAGCTGGGGCATCGCGGCGTGACCGAGTTGCACGTCACCAGCAGCATGCACGAGCGAAAGCAGATGATGGTGGACCTCAGCGATGGCTTCATCGCCCTGCCGGGAGGCTTTGGCACGCTCGACGAGCTGTTTGAGACGCTGACGTGGCTGCAACTCGGCTTTCATCACAAGCCCGTGGGCCTGCTGAACATCGGCGGTTTCTTCGACGGCCTCACGAGCTTCATCACCCACATGAGCACCGCGGGCTTTTTGAAGCCCGAGCATGCCAGTTGTGTGCTCGTCGAGCCCGAGGCCGAAAAACTGCTCGCCCGCATGCGCCGCTTCCAACCGCCTGATTTGGGCAAATGGATCGAAAAACTCGTCGCCGAGGCTCGCTGAGGCGGAACTGGTCGTAGGCCGGATGTGTTCGGCGTGACAGACTCCGCCAAAACAAGACGCTCGTTCACCGAACTATCCGGCTGGTTCGGGTGTGGGGGAGATGGCGGCGGTCACCGAAGCCGGATAGTTTGGCGGAGGGAACCGGGCGGATGGCGATACGCTTTCCGCCAAACACATCCGGCCTACGGGGGAGCGGGCGCTTGGTCCTTCTTCATTCGGCGTTCCTTGTGCGACATACTCATCCGCCATCAGGTCATCACGCAGGCGTTAAAAAGCCCTGCCGGGCAAGGCAGGGCTCTCAAAACAACTGGCCGGGCGATCAGCGGCGACGGCGCAGGAACAGCCCAAACAGGCCCACCATGCCGAAGAGAGCCTTCGAAGGTTCCGGCACGAGGGTGAAGGAGGCGCTGAAGTAGCTGCCACCGTTGTCGTTAAGCACCGTCGAGGCAGCATTCACGCCGTTCGTGGAGATCTGGGTGTAAACCTGCAGCGTGTAGGTGCCGTTCAGCAGGCCGGAGAAGACGTTGCTGGAAAGCTCCATCGGATTGCCATTGGCACCTTGGGAGTCACCGCCCCATTGCTGGTCACCGGCGTTATTCAAGCCGCCCGGAGCACCGAAGTCACCGAAGTTCCACTGAAAGGGCATGTTCACCGAGGCAAAGCTGCCGCCCAGCTCCAGGATGCGCCAGAAGATGGTGTGGCCGGTTACATCCGAACTGTTGTTTTTATATGACTTCTGCTGACCGCCGAGCTGCAACGTGTCCGTGAAACGGTCGAAGGTGCCGAGCGTGGAGCCTTGGAAGTCCGGATTGCCAGTGGCTGCCCCAATGTCATAAAAGCTCAGGCCACCCCCATTCAGACTGGTGAACGCATAGGCATCGTAAATGCCCACAGCCCCGAATCCGGTGGCGGGCACGAGCAAGGCGGCGAGGACAAAGAGAGCGCGAAGAGCTTTCATGACGTTGGTTGGCTGGAATTTCCGCCGCGGTTATATTGAAAAGGCCTCCGCGGGTCAATTAGCTATTTGACCAAGCCCCTGTGTCCCGGCAGCCCTCACAGCCACTCGGCGATGGCGGCGATGACCTCCTCACGCTGGGCCTCGGTGAGTTCCCCGTAGATCGGGATACTGAGCACCTCGCTGGCGAGCTGGTGGGATACCTCGCAGCCGCTGCGGCTGGTGGTGGGCAGGTCCGCGAAGCACTGCTGCTGGTCGAGCGTGACCGGGTAATAGACCTCGCAGCCGATTTTCTTCGCGAGGAGGTGGTCGCGCAGGGCATCGCGCTTCCCTGCCCCGAGCACGCGGAGGGTGTACTGGTTCCAAATGTGCGAGTTATGGCTGTAAGCCACCGGCAGAACGATTTTCGCCCCTTGCGCCGCCAAGGTCGCATTCTGGGCGGAGGCGCATTTGCAGTGCGCGGAGTCGGCCAGGACGACGCCGGGCAGCTTCGACAGCGCGGCGGTGTAGTGCGTGGCGTTCCGCTGGCGGTCGGCGGTGTATTCCGCGTAGCGTTTCACCTTCACGCTCAGCAGGGCGCATTGCAGCGTGTCCATGCGGAAGTTCCCGCCGACGTAGTGATGGTAGTACTTCGGCTTGCTGCCATGCACGCGGAGCACACGGGCGAACTCCGCGAGTTCATCGTCATTCGTCACGAGCATGCCGCCATCGCCGAAACCGCCGAGGTTCTTGCTCGGGAAGAAGCTGTAGGTGCCAAAGTGCCCCATCGTGCCGCTTTGACGGCCTTTGTAAGCCGCGCCGATCGACTGCGCGGCGTCCTCGACGACCTTCAGCCCGTGCTCGCCAGCGAGAGCGAGGATCGGGTCCATGTCCGCGCACTGGCCAAACAGATGCACCGGGATAATCGCCTTCGTTTTAGCGGTGATCTTCTTGCGGGCATCGTTCACGTCCAGGTTGAAGCAGATCGGGCAGATGTCCGTGAAGACCGGCACGGCTCCGAGACGTGAAACCGCTCCTGCGGTGGCAAAGAAGGTGAAAGCCGGGCACAGCACCTCATCGCCCGGTTTGATGTCCAGCGCCATGAGCGCCAGCAGGAGGGCATCCGTGCCGGAGGAAACCGACAACGCATGCTTCGCACCCGTCATGGCGGCCACTTCCTTCTCAAAAGTCTCCATTTCCGGTCCCATGATGAAGCGGCCATGCTTCAGCACCTGCGTGAAGGCGGCCTGCAGTTCGGATTCGAGGGGGTGGTTCTGGGCGTTGACGTCAAGAAGAGGGACCATGGGAAGGCGGCATGTTTTAATGACGAATGACAAATGTGCCAGCGATTCGTCCAGACTGGCCCTTTTCCTTCTATGACAGAGGGACATGCGTTTCCTCCTGCTCCTCGCCCTGATGACCACCAGCCTCCATGCCGACGAATGGTGGGCGTGGACGCACCTCGAGTTCTGGCGGAACCAGCAAACCCGCGCCGGCCTCTTCCTCGGGAATCGCGCCGATGTGGATGATGGCTCTTACATTCAAATCGCCAGCCCTCGCGTGAAGCACGCCCTGCTCCCGTGGCTGGAAGGCGGCATCGGCCTCTCGCTGCTGAGCATCGAAAACACCCGCACGGGCGACCGCTTGACGCAGTTCCGGCCCGAATTGGAGCTCAATCCGCATTTCTACCTCACCAAGCACCTCGCCCTCGAATGGCGAAACCGCATCGAGTGGCGCTGGAACGAGGCGCAGACCTTCACCACCCATCGCAGCCGCCAGCGACTCCAGCTCGCGTGGACCTTGCCGCGACCGCTCGGCCCGCTCACCCGCCTCTTCGTGAGCAACGAATGGCTCACCGACCTCCACCGCCTCCAACAAACCGAAAACCGCCTCGTCCCCCTCGGCCTCACCTTCAAACTGGGCACTTAAACC
>CALMTT010000136.1 GCA_937872615.1 uncultured Verrucomicrobiaceae bacterium
GAGATCCCACGGCCCGCTCACTGGTCGGGCCGGCGCGTGGTGCCGCTCGAGATCGAGTTCTGGGCCGACCGGCCGTTTCGCCTGCACGACAGGCTGGTATTCCGGCGCGCCGCGGCGGAGCAGCCGTGGCGGCGGACCCGGCTCTACCCCTGATCGGAGAGGCGGATAAGAAAGGGGCCCGGCCGATGGACCGGGCCGTCATAGTTTGCGGGAGGGATTGGAACGAACTCATGCTCGCGTTCGAGGCGCCGTCGCGCTGGTTTGAAATCCGCAGCCGCCGTCGCTGGCAGTTCGGTGAACGATCGGAAGCCCAGTGCAGGCTTGCCCGGGAGTCAGGAGCATGAATCAGGACGATTTTCTGTTCAGCCACATCGAACTGCGGACCGAGCGCTGCGATTCGCTATTCATGCGCAGACTGCTCACCGGCGGGGGTTACGGCCTGCATCAGGCGATCTGGCGCTTGCTGCCCTGCGATCCGGAGGCGCGGCGCGACTTCCTGTATCACCGCATCGACGGCGCCGGCCATCATGCGCCTGGCATCGTCGGCAAAGCCGAGTTTGCGCACGGCGGCCTGCAAATGGCCGGTGATCACACCGGGCTCGACGACGGCCACGCCATCCTCTGTTTTGATCTCTATGATGCGGTTCATCTTCGCCAGCGACAGCGCGATGCCGCCGCGTGATGGCACACAACCGCCGACATAGCCCACGCGGGCACCTTGCGGCGTGACAGGGATTTGGTGCTCGTTCGCAAAGCACAGCGTTTTGGACACATCGTCCACGTTTTGCGCATGCACGACGACCTCGGGCGGGTTCGACGCGAACCATTTATCCGTGCTGTGCGTGGCGATGTCCGCCGCGGTGGTCGAAACGCGGCCGGGACCGAGGAGAGAGAGAAGTTGATCGGCGAGGGAAGCCATTCATGGAGACTTCGCCATCCGCCGCGTTCGTGCAACGCGTAGAATGCGAAACACCATGCCAAGCGAGCTCATCGAAGTCGTCCACCGTCGCGGGATTTACCTCCCGGAGGCGGATCTGTGGCTCGATCCGCACTTTGGCGTGCCACGTGCCTTCATCTCGCATGCGCACAGCGATCACGTGGCGCGGCATGAGCTCACGTTTTGCTCCGCGACGACGCACCGGCTCATGGTCGCCCGCAAGTCGGCGAAAAAGAGCGGAGAGGTCATTTCGCCCGCGTTTGGCGAGGTGTTGGAATGGGAGGGCTGGGAGCTCCGGCTGCTGCCTGCGGGTCACATCACCGGCTCCGCGATGCTGCACCTCACGCGAAAGGCGGATGGAGCCACGCTGCTCTACACGGGCGACTACAAACTGCGCTCCGGCCTTTCCTGCGCGGCCTGCGAGCTGCTGCCCGCCGATGTTCTCATCATGGAGTGCACGTTTGGCCTGCCGAAGTATCGCTTTCCGCCGCTGGAGCAGGTTCGCGAGGCGGTGTGGGAGTTTGTGACGGAAACGATCGTCGAAGGCATGGTGCCGGTGCTCCAGGGCTACTCGCTGGGGAAGGCGCAGGAGCTGCTGCGCCTGCTGCACGGGCTCGATGTGCCGGTGATGGTGCACAAATCCGTCGCCACCATGACGGAGGTCGTTTTGAGCGAGATCGGTGATTTGCCGCCGTGGCGAGTGTACGAGCCTCAAACGGCCGAGAGTCATGTTTTGGTGTTTCCGCCCGGTTCAAAGCCTGCGGCTGCCAAGTGCCGTTTTGCGATGGCGAGCGGCTGGGGCCTCGATCCGAGCGCGAAATGGCGCTACGGGGTCGATGCGCTTTTTCCGCTGAGCGACCACGCGGACCATCCCGAGTTGCTGGAGACAGTGGAGCGCGTGAATCCGCGGCGTGTGTGGCTGGTGCATGGCTTCACGCGTGAATTCGCCTCCGAGCTGCGTCAGCGCGGCCGGGATGCGAGAGCGCTCGGCCTCACGGACCAGCTCGAACTGGCCTTGTGAGGCTTGTCACTTGTCCAATGCCGATGCAGGAGCGGACTCAGCGGGCGGTTGATCACCAGCGCGAATGATCGTCACGAGGCGTTTGATGGCCGCCTGGGCCATTTCGCTCGGCGGATGCATGCGGCGGGCCTTCAAATACCACGCGAGAGCCGAGCCGGTCTGCTTCTTCTCCTCATGCTGACGGCCACGTTCGACAGCGGTGACGAATTCGCTGGCCTGAATGCCCAGATCCGCGCGGAGCTTGCTGAGTTCCGGATCGTTCGGGAACTGCTTTGCCTCCTTCTCGACCTTTTCCCAGGCCGCGGCGGGGCTGGTGGCGGCGAGTTCCTTGGCACCGCCAATCACCCCTTCGACGCGGGCCATGTCATCAAGCACTTTCTTGAGCTGCTGCTCGCGCCCTGCATCTCCCTGCACGGCGATGGCGAGCTGGAGTCTGTTATCAAAGATCTGCCGGTAGCCGCGTTGGCTGATGAGGCGGTCAAACTCCATGATGCCCTGCGATTTCATGTCGCTACCCTTCACGAGCTCGCCGCTGAAGTTCGAGAGGTCGGGATTCGTGGGCCAGATCTCGGTGGCGGCCCGCATCTCGGTCTCGAGCGTTTTGGTGTCCTTCGTGGCCATGGCCATGCGGGCCTTGCTGATGTGCAGCGAGCTCACCGACTTCGCGGTGTTGATGGCGGCGAGCGGTTTGGCATACTCAAAGTCCTGCGCCTCGCCTTTCAGCTCCATCACGGTCTTTTCGGCCTCGGCGTAGTCCTTCATTTCGAGGAAGCCGAGCAGCTTGTTCTTCTTGCGCACGAAATCGAGCACCTTGGTCTTCTCCGTCATCGGCAGGCGGCGCACACGCGGCAGGTATTCGCCGACGCCAAAGGCCTCCAGCAGGCGGTTGCTGGCGCTGTCGATGTCCTTGCGGGCCACGAGGTTTTCAAAGGAGACGAGTGATTCATCCACCGTGCGCATCGCTTCGAGCGAGAGACCATCGATGAGCGTCACCGTGGGCGGCACGCCGAAGGTGCCTGAGAGCGCTTTTTGCAGATCAGCATCTTTGTCGATCTGCAGGATGCTGTCGCCATCCTTGAAAAGGTTCGGGTAGAAGCGGCAGGCGATGACCGCGTGCTCAAAACGGCGCTGGAGGAACATCTGGATGATGAGCGCCTGGAACTGCGTCTTGCTCGTGATCTCGCTGAGACCCGCTGCGGTCTCGTTCATCTTCTTCCGCGCCTCGATCTCCGCGATGCCTTTGATGTAACCGCTCGTGCGGCCAAACATGGCGCTGTTGGTCTGGTTGTTCTGATTGGCCTGCTGCTGGCTCTGGCCACCGGACTTGCCGGTGCCGGCATTGGCTGGAGCCAGTTCAGTGCTCTTCAAGCCCATCTCCGCGTTCCATTCGAGCTGCTTCCGTCGTTCATCCATCGCCACGTTCGCGGCACGCAGGTTTGCCTGTTTGCGTTGAGAGAGCCAAACGTCCCAGATCGAGTTCGCGATCGCATTGCACAGGCCGCCATCGATCTTGTAAGTGGCAGCTTCGGGCAGCAGGGCAAAGGCCTTCATCGGCTCCGGCTGCGGTTTGTGCGTGGCGGCCAGCAGATCCATGATCTGGGACATGATGTCGCGATAGGCCTGATCCTCGGTGGAGACGGCCTCCGGCGTGGTGAGATAGGTCTCAAAGCGCGAGCGCATGAGCCGGTTGTTCGTCACATTCCACAGCTTGCCATTGAAGGACACGTTTTCGCTGCCGGGGTCCATCATGGGCATGTTGCCCAGGCCGGTCTGCGTGTCCGTCTGGCGGTCCGCGGCGCTGCCGGGGACCATGTTGTAGTTGTTGTTCGAATTGGTCGTCGTGGTCGCGGGCTGGCCTGCGGGTGCGGCACCGGGCATGCCGGGGAGCACTTGAGCCTGCGTGAGGATCAGCGGGCATGCCGCGGCGAGGATCACGAGAGGGAACGCGGATTTCATGAGCAGCATGGTGATTAGATCTTGATGAGTTCGAGCACCTCGAGGACGCCGTTTTCCTGCACGCGCACCTTGAAGGTGTAGCGCTGGCCACGCTGGATGTTGGCACCTTCATAGTCCGGCGGCACCCAGACGGGCACGAAGGTGTTTCCGCTGCCATCGCTGAGCTGCACGCTGAAGAGGCGGCCATCCGCCTGACGCCAGCCGGTGTCGAGACGATCATCCACGACACCTTCCACTTTATAAATGTTCCCGCTCAGCGCGGTGGCGTTTTCGAGAAACTCG
>CALMTT010000137.1 GCA_937872615.1 uncultured Verrucomicrobiaceae bacterium
CCAGCTACCGCGTCATCCCTTGGCAGATGGGGGTGGCGGCCAAGCTGCTGCGCCTGCTGCCCAATGCTTGGTTCGACCGCCTGCTGCAGGGGCGCCCGCGCAAGCACCGGCAGGGCCAGGGCCGTTCATGAGGCGCGCAGGCAAAACAAAAGGCTCCCGAAGGAGCCTTGCGTGCAGGTAGGCGCGGATCAATAGCCGCCGTTGCGGTCACCACCGTAGCCGCCGCCACCACCACCGTAGCCGCCACGGCCACCGCCGCCGCCACCACCGAAGCCGCCGGGGCGCTCTTCCTTAGGACGGGCTTCATTGATGCCGAGCTTGCGGCCACCGAAATCCTGGCCGTTGAGGCCGTTGATCGCTGCCTGCATTTCTTCGGGCGTGCCCATCGTGACGAAGGCAAAGCCGCGGGGACGACCGGAGACGCGATCCATGGGGAGGAAGACGTCGGTCACGGAGCCGAATTGGGAGAAGAGGGACTGGATGTCCTCCTGAGTGGCGCTGAAGGGCAGATTGCCCACATACATTTTGGTATTCATGTCTGAACTTAACGGAGTTGAAGGGAGGCGCGTCTCCCGAGTGCCGCCTTGCTGTATGACGGACCATCAAGCATCAACCCGATGTATCCACACACAACTTAGCCTTTATCAGGTTAACGTGACCGGCGGGGCTTTCGGCGGTTTTCGCGGGGTTGGCAACTGATAGTTTTGCCACTTTTGATTAGCCCTGACGGGACTCCGTGCCGTCCACGATGTAGCCGGCGGGCGGGATGGGGCCGGTCATGCCAGCCTCTCCGAGGGGTATATTTGGACCGGAATCAGGCCTGGAGCCGGTGCCGCGCATGTTGATGATCTTCTTCATGAGGTCGAACCAGAACTGCGCCCCGAGCGCCGCCGCCGCGCCGGCCATGAGCCAGCCGAGGAGGCTCTCGAACAAGGTGGGGATCAACTGCCAGCCCCAGGTCCATTTTTTGGCCGTGACGGCGTTCCATCCCACGGGGAAACCCGCGTCTGAGAACTGCTTCATGACATTCTCGAGGTCTTTCTTCGCCTCCTTGGCATTCTCCTCTTTTTGATTGGTCGCCGAACGTTCCTCGACCGCGGCCACGGCCTGCTGCACAAACGACGCACGTATCGCCTCATCGCTCGAAAGGGCTCGCGTCATCTCAATGACATTCAAATTGCACGCCACGGCGAGCACGAGGCCGACGCCGAAGTTCCACACCTGGGTGAGGCGTTTATACCAGCCGGTGGTGCGGTCCATCATGCTGTCAAACCACTGGCCGGCGAGGAACTGGAAGACACCCATCGGCTCCTGGCCGGGGAGGAGGTTTCGTTCTGCATCACGGCTGAGGGCCATGAGCGGGCCTTTTGCCGCATCGGGCAGCGCTTTGATGCCGCTTTGCACGATCTCCCAGCGGGTCTCGGCTTTCTCGGCGGTGCCTTTGGTCTCCAACAGGTCCATGAGCACCTGGCTGAACTGCGAGTTCGACAGGTAGGAGGGAAAATCCTTCGCCACGCTGGCGTCGGCCGCGGTGTGACGGTGCATCGCGGCCATGAGCGGATGCGCGACAAAGTCCTGCAGCGGCTGCGCACCTTTTCCGTGACCGCTTTGAGGCAGCAGATGGGAGAGCGCCTTCCACAGCATCTTCCCACGGGCATTCGTCCACGAGAGGATCATCTCGCTCGTGGTGGAGACGAGCACGCTGAAGAGGAAAAAGATGAACGAGAGCCCGAGGGCGACATCAAGGGTCTGGAGCATGGCGGACGCATGGTGGCCTCGAAACGCGCGATGTCGAAAGCGGAAATGGCAAATTCAGGCATCGACTTCGCGTTTCCGATGCCTCAACATCCCGCCCGCCATGAACAACCGCCGTCATTTCCTCTCCACACTCCTCGGTGCCAGCGCCGCCACCGCCTTCTCGCAGGACGCGAAGCTCTCCTACCTCGGCGAGAACATCCAGTTTGGCCTGGTGACCTACCAATGGGGCAAGGACTGGGACATTCCCACGATCATCCAAAACTGCTCCGCGGCTAAAGTGACCGGCGTGGAGCTCCGTGTGGAGCACAAGCACAACGTCACGCCCGATCTCACCCCGGCTCAACGTGCCGAGGTGCGCCGCCAGTTTGAGGATGCCCAGGTGAAGCTGCTCGGCATGGGCACGAACTTTGAATTCCACTCCGCCAATGCCGACGAGGTGCGCAAGAACATCGACGGCGCGAAGGCCTTCATCAAACTCAGCCACGACATCGGCGGCACCGGTGTGAAGGTGAAGCCAAACGCCCTGCCAAAGGATGTGCCCGTCGAAAAGACGCTGGTGCAGATCGGCAAAGCGCTCGCGGAACTCGGCAACCATGCGATCGGCTTTGGTCAGGAGATCCGACTCGAGGTGCATGGCAAGGACACGTCCCTGCTGCCAAACATCAAAACCATCATGGATGCCTGCGCCGATGCTGAAAACGTGCGTGTGTGCTGGAATTCGAACGACACCGACCTCGAAGGTGAGGGCATCGAGGCGAACTTTGCCATGGTCAAAGACCGTCTCGGCCATACCACGCACATCCGCGGCGTGAGCCTCGCGCCGACTTACCCCTTCGCGAAGCTCGCCAAGTTGCTCGTCGAGGCCGATTACGAAGGCCACGTCTGCCTTGAGGCCGCCAAACTCCCCGATGGCGACATCGTGGCGGCGCTGGCGGAGCAACGTGAGCTTTTCATGAACCTCATCACCGAGGCGCGGAAGGCGGCGGCGTGATGGAGGATTCGTGGTTGTGGTTGGTGGTATTACACTTACCCAGCAGACTCTAATCCAATGGAAAACAAACGCCACGCTGCGGGATTCAAAAAACAGTCTCGAATGGAGACACTAAAAGGGACACACGTTCTGAACCGCTGTCTCTAAATCCATGGCGACAGAGCGCCAGATGTGCCCATTTTCTTCGTCGCATGAAGCCCGACGATCCGCCCAGCCGCCGCCAAGCACCTTTTCTCCAACCGCTGCGCAAAAGCCGTTTCGGTTTCGATGTGGAGTTGGAGGCAGGAGAGGAAGAATGGCTGCGTCTTGTCCTTTCAAACGAAGGCCGCTCGACACATGGCCAGTTGAAGGAAGCGCCAGCATGCGTGCTGAAACCACTGCTCGAGTATGAAAACCTCATCGCCAATGACAAAGTCGAAAATGCTGCCGTGTGGGGAGCTGACGGAAAGCTTCGGGATCGCCGAAAGAGCCGGAAAGCAGGCGAGGTGGCAGTGGACGAAACGTCTTTGTCAGGCGGGATCATGACCCATAACCATCCTGCCGGGAACCCTCCCAGTTTTCGTGACATCAACAACTTGCTGGAGTTTGCCATGGTCGAGTTACGAGTGGTGACCCGACGCTTTGTTTACCGGGTTCAATCAGGCCCGCAGGCTCATGCGGTCCGCCGGATCGAAAACACACCCGGTGCAGCTCGGTGGCTGAACGCCTGCGATCTCATGGCCCAAAGCATGATGAGCACCATGAACTGGAACACTTCTGAAGCTGAAACGGCTGCCCTGCACTCGTTGCTTGCCTGGATCGCCACCAAAGGTATCATCCTTTACGAACGTATCCCAAGGCCATGAAGAACAATCTGACCACCACCTCACGCCGTAACGGCAGAGTCGTATTCAGCGAGCAGGCTGAGATGGCTGAGCAACACAGGTGGTTCCGGTCGCAGATGACTGCGGAGCAAAAGACACCGGAAGAATCAAGCGCCATCGTGACCAAATCGCGCGCCAGGCATCAGGCCGCGGCGTAAGCCAGACCTGCTTCAGCTTTTCGGCGCGTGCGGAATCGGAATGCCCGATTGCTCGGCCAGATTCAGCGTGATGAGATAGCAAAGAATCTTCTGCCTCGGCGTGAGCAGCTTGGCCTGCCGCTGACGCTCGTAGTGGGCGAGCAAATGGGGCATGGGGCCGCCACGCAGAGCCCTCTTCAACTCGGCCATCAACCGGTCCACCTCGGCATCGGTCACGGACGGTGTCTCATTGCGAAACTCAACCAGTTGCGCAGGTGAGAGCTCGAAGGGCCGCGGGCCGGATTCCAGCTCCTGGCGCACCTTGGCCAGCGTTTCATCAATCACGCCGCTGGGCGGCGACTGGCCGTTTTGGGTCATCGCGTCGCGAATATCGTAACGAATCTGCTGGATGACCACGTCCGGCAACGAGGCCATGGCCTCGGCCACGAGGAGCACCAGTATCGACAATAAGAAGAAGGGTGTTTTCATCGCCCCAAAAGCGTGGCGAAAGTCGCCGGGCCGTCAACCGCGGCCAAACAGGTTGCGGCAAGGCACGGGAAGTGCTTTTTCGATGCGTTCGCGTGCCCGGCCGCCTCTCGCACGCCCACTCCAACCCTCCATCCATTCTTCCACCGCACATGAGCCACTGGGATCGCTTTCAGAAGTATTTCGTCCGTTACCCGCAGATCGGGTTTTCCATCGACATCAGCCGCATGGGCTTCGAGGACAGCCTGTTCACCAAAATGGCCGGCAAGATCGAGCATGCCTTCAAGTCGATGAAGGAACTCGAAGCGGGTGCCATCGCCAATCCGGACGAAAACCGCATGGTGGGCCATTACTGGCTGCGTGACTCGAAGCTGGCTCCCGACGCCGCTTTGAAGAAGGAGATTGATGACACGCTGGAGGCCACGCTGAAGTTCGCCGCGGACGTGCATGCCGTTGTACAGCT
>CALMTT010000138.1 GCA_937872615.1 uncultured Verrucomicrobiaceae bacterium
CTTTTCGGGCTGCCTACTGCTTGACCAGCGCCCAGTCCGCCGTCGCGATGTTGTAGCTCTCGCCATTTACGCCGTTGTAATAGCCGGCGAAATAGGAGTGCAGGTTCTGGGCGGCGTCCAGGTACAGGCTGGGTGAGCTGCACCCCTGCTCGCGGTAGATGCCGATCCGCGCAATCGCCGGTGCACCGCCATCGCTGGCGTTGCTGAAGGCGATGCCGTCTGTGCTGACCGCGACGCCGACCGTGCCGGTGGCGAGCGTGGCGCTGCCGATGGATACCAGCGAGGCATCTGGTAGCACGCCGGCGGCTCCGAGCGTCAAAGTGCCGGCTTCGAGCGTGGTGGGGCCGATGTAGGTATTCGCAAGCATGAGCACGGTGTTGCCTGTGCCTGCTTGCGTGAAGCCGCCATCACCGCTGACGGCGACTTTGAGGGCATTCGTGCCTTGAGTGACGGTGTCGCTGCGATTCACGGCGAGCGTGGCTCCTGGCTCGACCGTGATGGAGGCTGCGTTTTGAGAGATGCTACCCGTCGTGCCGCCATCGCCAATCATGAGAGTGCCGGCATTCACCACGGTGTCGCCCCAGTAGGTGTTCTGCGCGGTGAAGGCGAGGGTGCCCGCACCGGTCTTGTAGAAGTCATTGCTCGTGCCGCTGCTGCCACCGGCGATGACGCCGCTCATCTTTGCGTCGATGACAGCGGAGCCATCTTCCACCTGCACGGTGCGGAGAGCTCCCGCGAGGGAGATGGGCTGCTGCCAGTCGAGTGTGGCATCGGCGGCGTCATGGCTGAGGATGAGCACGCGGCCGGAACCGATGAAGTTTGTGCCCGTCGAGTGCCAGTTGATGGAGGAGGCACTGAACTTCACCGCGCGGGTCGCGCCAAAGGCCGCAAAGCCTCCCGAGCCGAGCCACTGCACCTGATCCACGCCCGTGCCGATGGTGCGGGCGGTGAAATCGCCAGCTCCGAGGCCAAGCACGCCGCCGCCAGTGAGTTCGAGATTGCCGCTGGGCAGGGCGGCCGCGTTTTGCAATCGCAGCACGCCATCCGACACGGTGGTGCTACCGGGGTAGGTGTTGGTATTGGTCAGCGAGAGCACGCCGGGGCCCGTCTTGTTCAATCCGGCTGTTGTAGCCGCCGTGCCGACGAGGCTGCCGCTGAACATGGCATCCACCGCCGCCGCGCCATCTTCCACCTGCACGGTGCGTTTTGCGTTGGAGAAGCTGATGCCGTTCCTAAAATTGAGGGTGTGGGTGGCCGTCGGATGGCTGAGAATCAGGATACTGCCGCTGCCGAGAATCTGCGTGGCCCACGAATAACTGCCCAAGCCATTGTTCAGTCTCACTTCGCGGTCCGCGCCGAAGGCGGCGAAGCCACCGCTGCCTGCACCTCCCGTGTCTGGGTCCCAATCCAACTGACCGGCACCCGTGCCGATCTGGCGTGTGAAATCACCCGAGGCGAGACCAAGCACGCCGCCTTTGAAGGAGAGTGCGCTCTCCCCGGAGCCCACCGTGTTGTCAATGCCACCCGGGAGGCCGGCGCTGTTGTCGAGGCGCAGCACGCCCGCGCTCAGCGCGGTGATGCCGGTGTAAGCATTCGCAGAGGCGAAGACGACGGTGCCCGCGCCTTCCTTGGTCAAAGCACCACTGCCGCTGATGCCGCCGCTGAAGCTCAGCGTGCCGGAAGCGGACTGCGTGAGCACGAGCGCATCCACCAGCGACACCGGGACAGAGAGCGAGTCATTGCCGCCGCTCGTCTTGCTCAGGCTTGCGGTGATGCCGGAGTTGTTAAAGACCAGCGATCCGCCATTCGGCGTGATGGCAAAGGCGTGCGTGCTGTTCGCATCGCCGAGATAGAGCGAGCCGACGGTGTAGGCGCTGGCGAGCTGGATGGTCTGGTCACCGCCGATGTCATTGTTCACGCGCACGCTCACCCCAGCGGCGTTGGGCACGGTGCCGGAGGCCCAGTTGCCCGTGGTGTTCCACTGCATTGTGCCGCTGGTGGTGACGGTCCAGGTGAAGCCGCCGGGAACCACGCCGCTGATCGTGCCGGTGTATTGACCCAGGCTACCGTAGTCCGAATAGCCCGTGACGAGTGGATCACCATTGCCGATGCCGTCCACAGACACATAGAACACACCCGCCGTCACGGAGCGGGTCAGCGTGACTTGCTGCGTCCCGTTGTTGACACCAGAGACATCCGCCGAGGTCGCGGTTTGCAGCAAAGTGCCAGCGGAATCGTAGAGCTTCACCTCCAGCCTCAGGTTGGCACCGCTCGGCGCGGGTTTGATGTTGCAGACGAGCGAGCCTGTGACCGCGTCGATGCGGAAAAAGTCGAGATCGGTGTTTCGCTCGATCACACCGCTCACACTCGCAGAATTGGAGTCCGCGCTCAGCTTCGTCGCCGTGGCGGTGGTGCCGCCGTGATCGTCCGGGCGATACACCGCGCCCTGCGTGAGCATCACGGCCAGATCATCCTGCGTGTTGCTAGCGCTGGTGAATTCTCCTTTGTCCCACTGCGTGATCGGCTTCGAGTAGCTGACGCCCATGATCGGCGCCCAGTTCCCCTGGCCAGTGGTGGCCCCGGTGACGCCCTCGATGCCGTCGTGCGCGAGGCCCAGCGTGTGTCCTACCTCGTGACTGGCTGCATCAGCCACATTCTTCGCGTTGAAACCTGTGCCACCGACCGGAAACACCCAGCACGGCACATCTTGACCGGCATCAAACGAGCCCGTCAAAGCCACGCCGCCCACATTGGCCCCATACCACAGGCTGCCACTGCCGCCGATGCAGCAACGCATGCCAAACTGCGCATCACTGGTGCTCGTTTTCCTCAATCGCTCGACACCCGGCTCCTCCGTGGTCACATCGATGTCATACATTGCATAATCCTCTGCCACCCGCTGCCAGATCTGGATGATCTGAATACGCTCGTCGTCCTCGAAGATCGCGGTGCTGTTGCCGCTGATGTTATACACCGGCGCATACGCCCCGTCTTCCCACCCGCCCGGCGTCGTGTCCGTGTGACCATCGAAGTCGAGATAGATCACGCGGCTCGCACCCGGCCGGCTGTGCAGAAGAAATGCCTGCGAGGTATCAAAGGGTCCGATATCCGTCGGACCGATGCTGGCCACACTCGCCGCCGACTCGTTGGAAGGCTCCGTGGGATTTGGCGCGGCGTGCAACGGACACGCGTAAAAGAGCTCGCCCCGGCGATTGACCTTCAAGCAATGATCCGCCTTCAACTGTTCCTGCAACTGCTCAGGTGTCTTTCCATAGAACGCCGCCACCTCCGGCAACCGCGTCCCGAGGGCCTCAATGGCCTCCCAGCCCTGCATGTCATGCATCAGGCGAATCTCCGCAGGAAATCCCGGCTCGATCGGCATTGCTGATTCAACGCTCGCTCGGGCACTCAGCACCGCCGGTTCCGTGCGAGGTATCATCGTGTCTTGTTTCACAAGCGACTCAGAACGGCCCTCTTCAGGCGGCGATGGGGCCACGAAGCCCCACACGGCGACGAGGCACAGCAGAGCCGCACTCAGGGCTTTCACCGCGCGTGCCTTTCGAATTGGGATGTCACGGCGGGAAGATGAAGAAGGCATAAAAACGAATGGATTCCCTTGAAGGCTAACAAACCGGCTCTTCCCGGCCAATCTCTATTTTCCGCACCACAGGCTGGCGCTGGATCGGATTGAGGCCAGAATCGGCCCACCATGAAGTCCCGACTCCTCCTCGCCGCCCTTTTGATCACCACCATCGCTCACGCGGAGCCCACCAAGGTGCGTTTGTGGCCGGATGGGGCTCCCGGGGCAAAGGGCAACGAGGACAAGGACCAGCCATTCATCAATGTGTGGTCAGCAGCGAAGGACAAAGCGAACGGCGCGGCCTTTGTGGTGTGCCCGGGCGGTGGTTACGGCGGGCTCGCGGCGGATCACGAGGGCGTGCAGGTGGCCAAGTGGTTTAATGGCATCGGCGTGAGCGCTTTCGTGCTGCACTACCGCCTCGGAACGAACGGCTACCACTTTCCCACGCAGCTCATCGATGTACAGCGCGCGATCCGGCATGTGCGGGCGAATGCGAAGCAGTATGGCATCGACCCGGAGCGCATCGGCATCATCGGCTTCAGCGCGGGCGGTCATCTCACCTCGATGGCGGCGACGATGTTTGACGAGAAGCCCGCGGGCATGACGAATGATGCCATCGACCAGGTCAGCGCACGCCCCACCGTGGCCGCGCCGACGTATCCGGTGATCTCGATGATCGAGGACTACGGCCACAAAGGCTCACGCAAGAACCTGCTCGGCCCGAATGACAACGACGAGCTCGCGAAGCACGTCAGCACCGAGCTGCGTGTGACCGCGAACACGCCGCCGATCTTCATTTTCCACACCGATGATGACACCGTGGTGCCCGCGGAGAATCCGGTGGCGTTTTACCTCGCCTGCCGGAAGCACAAGGTGCCCGCCGAGCTGCACATCTACAAACCCGGCCCGCATGGCGTCGGCCTTTACCTCGGCGATCCCGTGCTCGGAAGCTGGAGCGGCCATCTGCGCGACTGGTTGCGCAATCAAGGCTTCCTCAAGCCCGCCAAACGCACCGCGATCAATGGCAAAGTCACCGTCAACGGCACGCCCGTGAGCTGGGGCAGCGTGATCTTCACACCGGAAGATCCGAGTGCGCCGGTGGCTTGTGCTCGTGTGATGCGTGGCAGCTTCAAACTCGATGAAAAGACCGGCCCGGTGACCGGCAAAGTGAAGCTCACGATTAGCTACAGCGCCGCGGATGTGCCCAACCTCGAAACCGCCGACGGCACCGTCACGACGAAAGAGCAGAAGCCCGGGGCAGGGGAGTGGAGCTTCGAGGTCGTCGAAGGCGCGAAGAACGTGGAACTCGCGGTGACGCGGTGATCGCGTTTAGGTCGTGTTGGAAAACCCAAAGTGGGCCGATCTTGCCAGGCACGTCTGGAGTATGTTGTTCACGCTTTAGCGTGTGCTGGCTTTTGGCACGCTGAAGCGTGAACAACATACAGGGAACACGCCCTAGACATTGAAACGCCACTCGACGACGTCGCCGTCCTTCATGACGTATTCTTTGCCTTCGATGCGCAGTTTGCCTTTCTCGCGGCACTTGGCGTAGGAGCCGAGTTCGACGAGGTCTTGATAGGGGACGATTTCACCGGCGATGAAGCCGCGTTCGAAGTCACCGTGGATGACGCCGGCGGCTTGCGGGGCCTTCATGCCCTTCGTGATGGTCCAGGCACGCGTTTCCTTCTCACCGGTGGTGAGGTAGGTCTGCAGGCCGAGGAGGTCGTAGGCACCTTTGATGAGGCGGGAGACGCCGCTGTCCGTCACGCCGATGTCGGCGAGGTAGGCTTTGGCATCGTCATCGCTCAAATCGATCAGCTCGCTCTCGATGGCGGCGCTGACGACGACGGCGGTGGCCTCGTGCGCATGCTTCACATACTCGCGCACCTTGCCGACGAAGGGATGATTGTCCGGATCGTTCGAGGCGGAGGCGAGGTCGGCCTCGGCCACGTTGCAGGCAAAGATGCAGGGTTTGGAGGTGAGGAGGAAAAAGGTCTTCAGCAGCTTCCGCTCGTCATCGCTGAGCTCGAGGGTCACGGCGGGTTTGCCTTCGTCAAAGTGCGGGATGAGCTTCTCGCAGAGGGAAACCTCGGCCTTGGCCTCCTTTTCGCCACGCTTGGCGTTCTTCTCGGCCTTGTCCTTGCGGCGCTGCACGGCGTCCATGTCGGCGAGGACCAGTTCGGTGTTGATCACCTCGATGTCGGCCACCGGGTCGATGCTGCCGCTCACGTGGGTGATGTCGCCATTTTCAAAGCAGCGCACGACGTGGACGATGGCATCCACCTCGCGGATGTGGCTGAGGAATTTGTTGCCGAGGCCCTCGCCCTGGCTGGCACCCTTCACGAGGCCGGCGATGTCCACGAATTCGATGGCGGCGGGCACCAGCTTCGAGGACCCGGAGATCTTCGAGAGCACGGCGAGGCGTTCATCCGGCACGGTCACGACGCCGGTGTTCGGCTCGATGGTGCAGAAGGGATAGTTGGCTGCCTCCGCCTTTCGGGTGCGGGTGACAGCGTTGAAGAGAGTGGATTTGCCAACGTTTGGAAGGCCTACGATACCGGCTCGGAGCATAAGGGCGGCGAGAGTAGGGCAGTTTCCCCGATGAGCAAGCCCGGCTCTGGAGTGCTTTCACCGCCGCAGCGCGTTGATCAGCTCGTTGAGCTTCTGGCGCAGTTCTTCGGCCTCGGGATCGCTGAAGGGGCTGTCCAGCGTGGCCACGCCATTGCTGATGTTGCTGCACTGGCTCAGGTTGTTGAGCAGGCCGTTGTTCAAATCGGTCTGCGTCACCTCGCCGGGCGGGCCTTGGGGACCCGCGGGGCCTTGGGGGCCTTCCGGCCCTTGCGGTCCCGGTGGGCCACCGGGATCACCTTGGGGACCTTGCGGGCCTGTGGGACCTTGAGGACCCTCGGGGCCTTGAGCACCGCCCGGGCCATCCTGGCCCTGCGGCAGTTCAAAGCTGAAGTGCAGCGTGCCGCCGTTCACGCTCACATTCACGTTGGCCTGGCTGCCGGCTGGCAGCGTGTTCACCCCGTCCACCTGCGCGGCGGTCACGGTGACGATCTGGTTGATCAGATTGAAGAGCGCCTGGAGCTGGTCGCGGACCACCTGGGATTGCAGGGGCGAGTTCGGCGCGGGGAGGCTGGGATCGAAAGGCATGGCGGTGGAAGAGGGGCGAAGGTCGAATGACAGAGGAAGAACCTGAAGGCCGGAGCGCCGAGGCTCGGGCGCGGAGTTCCGCGCGGCGGCTTCGGAGCTTGGGGCTCCGGGTTCGGAGTGTTTCAGCTCCGGGACCGAGGTTTTTGGCTCCGGCGGCGGAGCTTCGAGGACCGGTTTCAGGGCTTGAGGCTCGGTTTTCGGAGCTTGGAGCCCCGTGCCCGGAGCTTTTTGCTCGGAAGTCGGAGCTTTTTGCTCCGACCTCGTGGCTCAAAACCCCGGGTTCGAGCCTTTGGAGGCCATTTTCGGGCGGAATGGCCTCCAGCGGCCTCTTTTCTTACGGATTCGGGGCGGGTGGCGCTGCCTTCGGGCGGCCGGGGAAGCGGGTGGCCAGGTCCGCCAGGATGGTATCCGTGCCCGGCACGCCACGTTTCGCGGCGGCCTGCACGTTCTGGTAGAAGGCCAGATCGCCCACGAGGTTGTCGGAGTTCGCCAGGGTGATGGTGTCCTCCAGGCCCTCGCACAGCGGCGCGAGCTCGCGCAGGCAGGGCAGCAGGTCGGCCACGAGTTTGCGGTCCTTGGCCATCTCGGCGGTATCGAGAAAGCTCGGCACCAGTTCCGGGCGGCTGGCCATGTAGGCCGCGCATTTTTCATCAAAGGCCACCGTCTTGTCGCCGATCTTCGGCAGGCTGCGGCGCTCGTCCGCGGTGAGATTCACGATGATGCCCTGGAGGGCGGTTTTCAGCGCCATGACGGCGTCAACGATGGCGGTCTTTTGGGCCGCAGTGATTTCGAGGGATATGCGATTATCGGAGGCCATAGGTCGGTTGGTGTTAACGGTTGGCGCCAAAGCATCCCACGTGATTCCCGGACGGGGATCATCCCATACCAAATTCGAATCCCATGTAAGAGGCATTGGCATGACGCTGACTTCAGCAGCGCCGCCACAGGCCGCACGTTCGTTATACCGGATAAATCACGCCAGCCGCCGCATCGCGTAATGCGCCAGACGCAGCAGCCCGCCGCGCACCAGCCCAAAGGCCGTCTCCAGCCGGAGTTGCACCTCCAGCGTGGGGGAGTGGTGCCCCGCCTCCAGCTCACAGAGGTAGGATTTGCCCAGCGAGGCCGCCTCCGCGAGGTCCTGCAAGGACCAGCCACGCCGTGTGCGCAGCCGGTAAACAACCCGGCCCACATGGCGGTTCAGCGGATGCCGCTTCTCATCTTTCCACCAGATAAGTCCCTTCGGGACCGGCGCTTTGGGCATGCGTTTGTTTTTCATGGCCGTGAAAATCGTTCGCACCAACAAGGCCCCGATTGTGCCTGAACCGCCCGCTCCCTGGCAAGGTTTTTTCCGGGTGGAAACCACTCCTGCATCTAAAATTGGAGACAGCGCCGGGGATGTGCTTTTACATGCGGGATGCCCACCGCAGCAACCGACCAAGATTTCCTCAACGAACTCGACAAGAAGCTCTGGAGCGCCGCCGATCGTCTACGGGCGAATGTGGACGCGGCCGTTTACAAGCATGTCGTGCTTGGGCTCATCTTCCTGAAGTATGTCTCGGACGCGTTCGACATGCGGCAGAGGGAACTCGAGTTTCAGTTCATGGATGCGAAGCACCCGAATTATCTCGATCCCACCAACTTTGAAGACGAAGCCGAGCTGCAAACCAACATCCACATGGAGTTGGAGGAGCGGGACTACTACACGGAGGAAAATGTCTTCTGGGTGCCCGGTCTGGCGCGTTGGAACAACATCAAGACCAATGCCCGCCTCGCCAATGGCACGGAGATCGCGGTGCAGAATGGCAAGATTTCCAAATACAAGTTCACCACACTGGCGAAGCTGATTGATGACGCTCTGGAGGCCATCGAGAAGGAGAACCCAAAATTGAAGGGTGTGCTGAACAAGAGCTACACCCAGTTTCAGGTGGACCCCGCCGCGCTCGCCGGGCTGGTGGACCTCATCTCCACGATTCCCTTTCAACATGCTAACCTCCACGCGAAGGACATCCTCGGGCATGTGTATGAATACTTCCTTGGCGAGTTCGCCTTGGCCGAGGGGAAGAAGGGCGGGCAATACTTCACGCCGAAGTCCATCGTCAGCCTCATCGTGGAGATGCTGGAGCCGTATCAGGGCCGCGTGTATGACCCGGCCATGGGCAGTGGCGGCTTCTTTGTGCAGAGTGAGAAGTTCGTGGAGGAGCACGGCGGGAAGCTCGGTCAGCTCTCCGTTTATGGGCAGGAGAGCAATCCCACCACCTGGCGCCTCGCTGCCATGAACATGGCCATTCGAGGCATTGATTTCAATTTCGGCAAGGAACCGTCCAACAGCTTCACCAATGACCAGCACCCGGACCTCCGGGCTGACTACGTCATGGCAAACCCGCCCTTCAACATCAGCGAGTGGTGGGACAAGAGCCTGGAAGGCGATGCCCGCTGGGCATACGGCACCCCGCCACAGGGCAATGCGAACTTCGCCTGGGTGCAGCACATGCTCTACCACCTGGCCCCCAATGGCAGCATGGCCCTCCTGCTGGCCAATGGCAGCATGTCCTCTAACCAATCCGGCGAGGGCGACATCCGCCAGAAGCTCATCGAGGCGGATCTCGTGGAGTGCATGTTGGCCTTACCGGGACAGCTCTTCACCAACACGCAGATTCCGGCCTGTGTGTGGTTCCTAACCAAGAACAAGCAAAAGCGTGGCGACTTCCGCGACCGGCGGAGCGAGACGCTGTTCATCGACGCCCGGAAGCTTGGCTACATGAAGGACCGCGTGTTGCGGGACTTCAAACTGGAGGACTCTGCTAAGATCACCGACACCTTCCGCGCGTGGAAGCGTGGAAAAGGCTATGTTGATGTGCCGGGCTTCTGCAACTCCGCGAAAACGAAAGACATAACCAAACATGGCTACGTGCTCACGCCCGGCCGCTATGTTGGCAACGAGGAGGCGGAGGACATCGGCGAACCTTTCGCCGAAAAAATGCCCCGCTTCGTCGGTGAACTGAGGGCGCAATTCCAAGAGTCCGCGAAGCTGGAAAAAGTCATAGAAGCGAACCTGGGAGGATTGGGGTATGGCGGCTGAATGGATGGATTTAACACTTCGCGAAGCTGGGGTCACATTGACTGATTGTGACCATCGGACTCCACCCGCAGTAGCCAGCGGCTTGGCCTACATCGCGATCCCGCAGCTAAAAGAGGGTAGAATCGACCTGTCCGAAGTAAGGCGTATATCACGGGATCACTTTGTTGAATGGACACGAAAAGCCAAGCCTCAGCATCACGACGTTATTTTGTCGCGCCGCTGCAATCCCGGCGAAACTGCGTATGTTCGAGAGGGTCTCGAATGTGCGCTTGGTCAAAACCTAGTTCTTTTGCGTTCTGATGGATCAAAAATTTATCCGCCATTTCTTCGCTGGCTCGTTCGAGGGCGGCAGTGGTGGGAACAAGTTCGGGCATTCATTAACGTAGGGGCCGTATTCGAGAGTCTGAAGTGCGCTGATATTCCGAATTTCAAGCTCTCGCTCCCACCACTCGCTGAGCAAAAAGCCATCGCAGGAGTGCTTGTAGGGCTTGATGAGAAGATCGAGCTGAACCGGCGGATGAACGCGACGCTGGAGGCGATGTCACGGACGCTGTTCCAGAGCTGGTTTGTCGATTTCGATCTGTGCAAAGGCACGGACCCGCTCACCGCACCTGAGTTTCGCAAGCTCTACCCCCCAGAGCTCCTCGAAACCGCAGATGGCAGCATCCCCAAAGGCTGGAAAACCCGCAGTCTGGATGAGATGGCCGTCTATTTGAATGGCCTGGCCTTGCAGAAGTATCCCGCGAACGATGGCCCCACGCTGCCGGTGATCAAGATCGCCCAACTTCGCAAAGGCAGCACCGAAGGCGCGGACAAGTGCAGTGCAGCCATTCCGCCGGATTACATCATTCAAGATGGAGACGTGCTCTTTTCCTGGTCGGGCAGTCTGGAGGTGGAACTGTGGTGTGGCGGGACGGGGGCGCTGAACCAGCATCTTTTCAAAGTGACCTCCCAGGAGTTTCCGAAGTGGTTCTATTTCCTCTGGACCCGCCATCACCTCGAAACCTTCCGCCGCATCGCGGCCAGCAAGGCGACCACCATGGGACACATCCAGCGCCGCCATCTCACCGAAGCGAAGGTGCTCGTGCCGCCGCGTGAACTGATCCAAGCGATGGGCGGCATCATGAAGCCGCTCATCGACAAGATCATCGCCAACCGGGTGCAGTCCCGCACCCTCGCCGAACTGCGCGATACGCTACTGCCCA
>CALMTT010000139.1 GCA_937872615.1 uncultured Verrucomicrobiaceae bacterium
CTTCCAATTGGGGGCGGCCAAAAACTTCCTCAGCGCCTCCAGAGAGAGCGCCAGATCCATCGAAAGCTGGCTGGACACAGGACTCGATGGAGCCTCGGCCATGGAGGCCTTAGCAAAGTCCTGCTTGCCGGGCGCTTTGAAGACGAGGCTGCCATCCGGCACGGCAACTGGCTGTGGCTCCTCCTCGATCATGGCTGGCACGGCTGCCTTTGTCTGACTTTCGGCATGGGGCTTTACTTCCATACCGCTCCCAGCGGTCAGGGACCGAACGACAAAGGCCAGCACGATACAACCCAAGACCACACCAGTGCCGATGATGAGGCGTTTGCGGAACTCTTTGATCTCCGGATCCATCCGCATGCGCTCAAAGGCATCGCCGGGGAGCACCTGCGGCTCATGAGAAGGCACAAAGTTCAACGTGCGGGCATGCGAGCCGGTTGGTGGCCGCGGTTCCTCGGGCTCGGCTGCGCCTTGTGGGGCCTTGGCGGGCTCCGACGGGGCTTCCGGGGCATTCGGCACCGAGGTGATCTTGGCAGCAGGAGGAGGCGGCGCGTCCGTGTTTTCGATCTTGGCGGAAGCCGTGGCCGGTTTCGGCTCGGCGGACACCGGCTGGCGCGAAGGGATCTGCAAAGTCGTCTCGGCAGGCACCTCCGGCACCGCGCCGCCCATCAGCAGGGCGCGGCGCTTGGCCTTTTTGTTCTTCTCCGCCACCTGCAGCATCAGCATCTCACCGCATTCCGGGCAGGGACGAGAGCGCGTCACACCCGTGACCTGCACTTCGACAGGCTTTTCGCAATGGGGGCATACGAGCGAAACAGCGGGCATGGGAGCCGCGCATGATGCGTCACGCCTGCGGTGTCGCAACTGATGCCTCCACAAAATTCCTCGTCAATGCAGGCGCTACCAGTTTGACGCCACGCCGAAGCGTCCGCGGGCGCGTTGCAGGCCCCAGCTCATCATGATGCGGGCATCATCCCAAATATACTTCGTCTTGGTGCCGAGTTGCACGAGGATCACATCCCGGCCGCTGCTGCTGGCGGTGGAGATGAGACAGCGGCCGCTGGCCACGGTGTAGCCGGTTTTCATGCCGTTGCACTCGGGCATGCGGCCGAGGAGCTCATTCGTGTTTTCCAGCGTCACCGTGCGCCCGTCCGCACGGCGGAAGGAGAAGTATTTCCGTCGCACGATGTCGCGGATCGTCGCATCGCGGTAGGCCACCATGGCCACGCGGGCCATGTCGCGGGCGGTGGAGCGCTGTCCGGGAGCGGTGAGGCCGTGCGGGTTCACGAAATACGAGTTCGTGCAGCCCAGCGACCGCACTTTGGCATTCATCTTCGCCGCGAAGGCACTGATGCTGCCCGCATTGTCACGGGCGAGCACGTTGGCGACATCGTTCGCGCTCTTCACGAGAAAGGCATAGAGTAGCGTGCGGCGCGTGTAGACCTCACCGGGCTTCAGGCCGAGGCGGGTGGGCTCCACATTCACATCGCTGGCGGCCACGCGGACGGGTTTGTCGAGATTGCCCGCGTCGAGGACGACGAGTGCGGTGACGAGTTTTTGCGTGCTGGCCACGGCGCGGGGCGTCTCCGCATTGCGAGACGCAAGATGCTGGCCGCTGCGGGCATCGAGCAGCAGATACGAGGCCGCGCGGATCGACGGGCCGGAGCCCACCGCAAACGTCGGCTCCACATCCAGTGCACGGGAGAAGGCGGGCGAAACCTGCGCACCGCCATCACCCTGGGTCAAAGCGGCCTGCTGGTAGATCGGCACCTCACGCGGAGCGATCGGGATGGCCCTCGGGGCGCTGCTTTCGCAGGAGGTCAGCAGCAGCGCGGCGGCGAGGATCGTGGAAATCGGCTTCAGCATGGCGTTTGGCGTTCGAAGTAGGCCACCCGGTCTTTCTTGTCAAAACCTTGCTCCCCCGCGCCGTCATTCCGCATTCGACAATCGCCATTCCCCATCCACTCTCCGCCGCCATGGCACTCATCATCAACGGCGAGAGAATCGACGACGAAATCATCGAGGCGGAGTTCCGCGAGATCAAAGGCTTCCACGAGCGCACGCTCCAGGTGGCCTGCTGCGAGCGTGATCCGGAGTTCCGCTCCCTCGCAAAGGACAACATCACCTCCCGCGCCCTGCTGGGCCAGGAAAGCCGCCGCCGCTACCCCGAGGTGCCCGAGGAGGACATCGACTCCCGCCTTTCCAAGCTCATCGAGGAAGCCGGCGGCGAGGCGCAGTTCTACTTCAAGATCGGCGTGCCCGTGGCTGACAAGGAGGTGATCCGTGACAACCTCGCCAGCGGCGTGCGCCTCGACAAAACCCTTCAGACCATCTACGCGCCCGAGCCTGACCCCACCGAGGCAGAGCTACGCGCCGCTTACGAGGCCTCCACGGAGCTCTATTTGACCGCCGAGGAGATCCACGCCGCGCACATCACCAAGAGCCTGCAAGGCGCGAAGAGCCGCGACGAGGTTTACCAGTCCCTCCGCGACATTCGCCGCCAGCTTCTCGATGGCGCCGACTTCATGAAACTGGCCGAGGAACACCGCGCCGATGATCAGCAGCAGATCGACCTCGGCTGGTTCAAGCGCGGCGAGTTCATGGAGGAGTTCGAAGCCATTGCCTTCAGCATGAACGAGGGCGAGATCAGCCCTGTCTTCACCACCCAGCTCGGCTTTCACATCTGCACGGTGCTCGGCCGCAAAAAGCCCGAGCCCATGCCCTTCGAGCAGGTGAAGGACACCGTCCGCGCCCGCCTCATCGAGCAGCACCGCGACGCGAAGTTCAACGACCTGCTCGCCGAGCTCAAAGCCGCCGCACAGATCGAGGACACCGATCCGCCGGAAGGCGAGAACTGCGGACATTAAGCGGAGGCAGGTTACAAGTGGCTGGTTTCAGGTTTCAAGTTGTGAGCGCGGCATGCATCGAAACGCCAAATCCTCTTACTGGACTCCCATCAGGCCTTTCTTGAAATGGCCGGCAAGGCTGATTGGAATGTTTATGATCGGCCTCGCTGCATGGACGGGCTACCAAGATGCCTTGTGGCGATGGGAACTGATTGCGTTGGGCACGTCGTTCGTCGTCATCAGCTTCGCTGCGGCACGGAAGATTTCTTGATCTGCGAGCTGGCATTCAAGAACGCTTGGCGTTTTGGAGTGCTCCAGCCCTCTGGAGCTTTTCGCCGGCCGGAGAACGTTCGAAAGCGCCAGAGGTCCTGCGCACTCCAGGACGCTGGCGCGAATCAAGCATGCGCCAGGCCCTTGAAACTTGGAACCTGAAACCCGCTACGCGAACAGCTCCATCACCGGCTTGCCCTTGTCGCCGACGGTGAAGGGGCGGTTGGAGGGGGACATGACGACTTCATCGACGGGGAGGCCAAGGCTCCAGCCGACGGTGCTGAGGAAGTCCTGCGGGCTGACCTGCTTGTCGGCGACGGCCTCGCCTTCTTTGTCGCTGGAGCCGTGGATGAAGCCGCCTTTGACGCCACCGCCGGCGAAGAGGGTGGAGAAAACCTTCGGATGATGGTCGCGGCCAGCATTGCTGTTCACGCGAGGGCCGCGACCGAACTCAGAGCAGAGCACGACGAGCGTCGAGGCGAGCAGTCCGCGCTGGGAGAGATCCTCCAGCAAGGCGGCGAGGGCCACATCGAGCTCGGCGCCGTGCTCTTCGAGACCTTCCTCGATGTTGTTGTGCATGTCCCAACCGCCTTTGGCGACCTCAATGTAACGAATGCCTTTCTCGACGAGGCGACGGGCGAGCAGACAGCCCTGGCCGAACTTGTTGCGGCCGTATTTTTCACGCAGCTCCTCCGGTTCGTCATCGAGGCGGAAGGCCTCGAGGTCCGTGCTGGACATGATGGCGACGGTTTTGTCGTAGAACTCGGTGTAGCTCTTCACGCCGGCGGTTTGGAAACGCTCGCGGAAGCCCGCGTCGAGCTTGTCGAGCATGGCGAGACGCTTCTGCATCACATCGGCACCGGCGTCGCTGCGTGAGTATTGCAATCCGGCATCGGGATCGAGGATGGGCAGCGGCGAGTAGCTGGCGGGGAAGAAGCCATTGCCCGCATTGGGCTGGCGGTTCACGCACACGCTCGAGGGCAGCGTCTTGTGGCTGGCACCGAGGAAGTTTTGCGCCCAAGCACCGATGTTCGGATGCTGGATGGTGCCGCGCTGCTCATAGCCGGTGCGGATCAAATACTGCCCGCTGGCATGCACGCCCGTTTTCGAGGTCATGCTGCGGATGATGGAGATCTTGTCCGCCTGCTTGGCGAGGTTCTGCATCGTGCCGCCAAGTTGAAAGCCTGCTTTCGTCGAGACGGGCTTCACCGGTCCCTGCGTGCTTCCTTCCTTCGGATCGAGCGTGTCGATGTGTGACATGCCGCCGATCATTTGGAGGAAGATGACGTTCTTCGCCTTGCCGAAGCCCGGGCCACTGGTTTCAGCGAATGACTGGCCACCCAATCCATGCAGCACAGTGACGCCGAGGGAGGCTTTGGCCCACTTTTCGCAGAAAGAGCGGCGGGAGAGCGGATCGAGCTGGTTTTCGAGTTTCATAAGGAGGTGAAGGTCTGGGGTTTAAAGAAGCGCGACAGCGTTTTGGAGTGCTCCAGCCCTCTGGAGCTTTTCGGTGGCCTAACAACACTCGAAAGCGCCGGAGGACCGGCGCACTCCAGGATGCTGACGCGGCAGTGGCAGGGCAAAGAACATGATGGCTACTCCACAAACACAAACTCACGCGTGTTGAACAGCACCCAGCTCAGATCGCGCAGGGTGAGGCCGTTGCCGAGGGCGGCGACGGCATCGGCGAGTTCCTCGGGCTTGGGTTTGCGGCTGAAGAAGCTCAGGTAAAGGCTCTCGACCTGCTGCTCGGGCGCTTTCTGGCCGGTGGCGGTTTGGATGGCGAGGGAGTCGTCTTGGCCGATGACCTTTTGAGCCTCGCCATTCATGAGCATGAGCACCTGCGGGATGCTGCCTTCATCGCTGCTGCTATCGGCGATCTGGCGATCACTCTGGCCGAACATGCGGAGGAAGTGCTGGTCCTTCTCCGGCTGCGGCAACTCGGAGGCACGGGCGAGCACGAGGCCGTTCCGCACCGGCGGGGCGATCTCGACGCTGTCGTCGTCCTCGGATGCCATCGCGGCCATCTGGCGCTTTTTAGCCTTTTTCGGGTTCGCCTTCGCGGCCCCATACTGGCGCATGCCTTGAGCGGCTTTTTCGATGTCGGCCTTCAGTGACTCGGGGGTCATGCCCTCGCCGACGTTGATCTTCATGACCTCGGCATACTTCGCGCCGCGATGAGCGTGGAATTTGTCCACATCGGCACCGACGACGAGCGTGGCGCAGGAGTCCCAGGCCTGCTCGGCGCTCATGCGGCGGAGAACGGGGCCGGGGAAAAGATAGGGGCCGCCCTCGGCCATCTCATGGCTGGTGGCCTCACGTTGATAAGCCTGCGTGTTGCAGAGCAGGCGGGTGAACTGTTTCAGGTCGAACTTCAGGCGCACCATCTCGGCGGCCAGATGATGAAGCAACGCGGGGTTCACACTGGCCTCGGGATCATCGAGATCGGTGACGGGCTCCTTGATGCCGACGCCGAAAATGCGCTTCCACATGCGGTTGGCGATGGTCATGGCAAAACGCGGATTGTCCGGCGAGGTCATCCATTTGGCGAACTGCGTGCGGAGGTCCTCCTCGTTCTTCGTCTGCACGTTTTGGTAGGCTTTCTTGCTCTTGTCATCGGCCCAGGTGACCAGCTTGGGCTTTACAGGATCGCCGGGCTTGCCGTCGCTGTATTTGTAGTCGTGCGGGAGCTTGAGATCGTTCTCCGTTCCGTCGTCCACAGCCATCGCATTCACGCGGAGGATGTTTTTGGCCTGCTGCTGCAGGCGACGGTCATCGAGGCTGGCGAGGGCGCGGCGCATTTCCTGCATGCCGTAGCCTTTGCTGCCGCGGGTGCCGAAGGTCTCGGTGGCACCGAAGAAGGCCGCCATCTCATAAAATTGCCGCTGGGTCCAATCGGCGAAGGGATGGTCATGGCATTGGGCGCAGGAGACATTCGCGCCGAGGAAGGTGCTGAGCGTGAGCGAGAGATTGTCGAGCCGCATGCCCGCATCGCGCAGGAGGTAACCGGTCGCGCCGTTGTCGAGCAGCTTGCCATCGGCGGTCATCATGGTGAAGACCATCTTGTCCCACGGGGTGTTGTCGGCCACCTGGCTCTTCAACCAGTCCTGGTAGGTGTAAAAGCGGGCCTTTTGAGCCACATCCGCCACGCGGAGCATGTCGGCGAGGTAGTTGAAGAGATGGCTGCGATAGCCTTCGGAGTTCAGCAGCTTGTCGATGACCTTCGCCCGCTTCGAGACGCTGGTGTCGTTGATGAATTCGAGCGCTTCCTCGCGAGTGGGAATGCGCCCGGCGATGTCGAGATACACGCGGCGCACGAATTGCTCGTCGGAGGCCAGCGGATTCGGCTTCTGGCCGGCTTTGGAGAGACCGCCATCGACGAGCATGTCGATGCGGGCGGCCGCTTGAGCGAGATTCGGATCCGCCGGGATGCCGAGCCCCTCGGGTTTCAGCGTCTTCGCCGCTTGCTGGTCTGCCGGGCTGAGCTTGTCGATCGGCAGGCGATAGACGTAGCCATTGCGAACCTGGAGGAAGACCTGGCCGTTCTCGATACCACGGAAGGTCGCCTCCAGCTTACGGCCCTGCGTGTCGGTCCAGGTGCGGTAAGCCTCGCCCTCAGCCCGCAGGCCGGAGGAGAGCAAAACGAAGGCGAAAAGGGGGAGGAGGCGCGTCTTCATGGCTTGGTGGCCGCCTTAAACGACGAGGAAGAGGGCAAGTTGCGGTGATTTTGGCCGGCTCGAGATTCGTCAGCGTGGTTGACGCCCTTCACAGCCTCCCGCTAGTCTGGCGCATGCTCCGATCTCACCTCCTCGCCGCTCTCGCCTGCACCTGCTCACTTTCCCTTTTGGCTCAAGAAGCCTCCAAAGAGGCACCCAAGGCCGAAAACAAGCCCGCCGAGAAGAAAGAGGAAAAAAAGGACGCGAAGCCCGCGGATGCCAAAAAGGAGGATTCGTCCGTCACGCACGGCTCGGTGACCATCAACGGCAAGGAAGTGAAGTACAAGGCCACCGCAGCCATGCTGCCCATCCTGCGCCCGGACAACAAACCAGCCGCGCAGATCTTCCACATCGCCTACACCGCCGAGGGTGGTGATCCAAAGACACGCCCCGTCACCTTCTGCTTCAACGGCGGACCCGGCAGCAGCAGCGTGTGGCTGCACCTCGGTGCCTTTGGCCCGAAACGCGTGAATCTCCCGGCCGATGGCCTCACGCCGCCCAAGCCACCGGGTGGCCTCGTGCCGAATGAGTTCTCGCTGCTCAGCGACACCGACCTCGTCTTCATCGACCCGGTGAACACCGGCTTTTCGCAAGCCACCGATCCGCAAAAGGTGAGCGAATTCCTCGGCGTGCGCGAGGACATCCAGGCTGTGGCCGAGTTCATCCGCCTCTGGCTCACCCGCGAGAAGCGCTGGCTCTCACCGAAATTCATCGCGGGCGAAAGCTACGGCGGCATCCGTGGCGGCGGCCTCGCCGAGCACCTCGCGTCGAAGCATCGCATCTACCTCAACGGCCTCATCATCGTCTCCGGCCTGCTCGATTACGACACACTCACCGGCACGACTTTGAACGATCTGCCCAATCAGGTGCTCCTCCCGGCCCTCGCCGCCGTGGCGCACTACCATAAAAAACTCCCGCCGGACCTGCAAAACGCCCCGCGTGACAAGGCGATCGCCGAGGCGCGTGAATTCGCCTACCGCGACTATGCCTACGCCCTCCACATGGCTCGCGATCTGCCGAAAGCCGAGCGCGACAAGACCGTGAAGAAGCTCCCCCGCCTCACCGGCCTGCCGGAGAAGCTCATCGACGATCACAACATGCTCATCAGCGGCGGCCTTTTCCGCGAGCACCTGCTGCGCGATCAAAAACTCGTGCTCGGCGCCTACGACGCCCGTGTCACCGGCCGCGATTCCGACACCTCGGAGAATCATCCCGAGATCGATCCCTTCATGAATGTCGTCGGTGGCATCGCGGCGGCCAGCATGAACGCCTACCTGCGCGAGGAGCTCCAATTCGAGCGTGACCTGCCTTACGAAGCCCTCAAGCCGCAGCCCGGCTGGAACCACGGCCAGGGCAACAACTACACGAGCGTCAATCACGACCTCTCCAAGGCCATGATGGGCAATCCGCACCTCCAGGTGCTCGCCCTCATGGGCTGGGCGGACCTCGTCACGCCGCCGGACAACATGGTGCACAGCCTCCGCCACCTCAGCATCCCCGCCGAACTGAGAAAAAACATCCACACCGCCGAATACGACGCAGGACACATGATGTACACCAACCAGCCCGACATGAAGAAGATGCACGCCGACATCGCGGCCTTCATCGCCGGCTGCTTGAAGTAGGTCATCGAACCGTCGTGATGCCCGATGCCACCACCAGCGCCCTGCTTTCCGCCCGCGAGCATCCCGCACGTCCGCATGTGATGCTCCAGCGCTGGGAGCGGCTCGCCTTTCTGCACTGGCGCTGGGATCCCGATGTCATTCAGCGCACGCTGCCGCCGGGCCTGACCGTGGACACCTTTCAAGGCGAGGCCTGGCTGGCCATCGTGCCCTTTTTCATGCGCGGCATCCGTCCTCGCTTCTGCCCGCCCTTGCCCGGCATCAGCGATTTTTTGGAGCTGAACGTGCGCACCTATGTCCGCGATGCGCAGGGCCGGCATGGCGTGTGGTTTTACTCCCTCGATTGTGACCAATCACTCGCCGTGTGGACCGCCCGCACCTTCTTCCACCTTCCCTACCAGCACGCCCGCATGTCGGCGACCGTCAGCGGACCAAGGGTGGACTACCACTGCCAGCGTCGCCACGAGCCTGCCAAAAGCCGCTTCACCTGGTCCCTCGACCAACAAACCCGAAACGCTGAGCCCGGCACCCTCGAATTCTTCCTCGCCGAGCGTTACCTGCTGCTCTCGCAAACACCACGCGGGCTCCGTTGTGGCCAGGTGCATCACACGCCATATCCGCTGGCCGATGTGACGCTCGAATCGTGGGATGTGAACCCGCTCCTCCAAGCCGGCTTCGACGACCCCAAACGCCCGCCAGACCATCTGATCGGCTCGCCCGGCGTTGATGTGCTCATCTACGCGCTCACGCCGTGATGACGGGCAAGTCGTAGGCCGGATGTGTTCGGCGCAAAAACGCACCACAAACATCACCGTGCCCATCGCCGAACTATCCGGCTGGTTCGGGAGCGAGGGAGACGTCGGAGGCCACCGAAGCCGGATAGTTTGGCGATGGGAACCGTGAAAATGGCCACGTCCAATCCGCCAAACACATCCGGCCTACGATCAGACCCAACTTCATTCCGGCCGTTTCATGAACACCGAGATCGGTGTCTCGACCACAGGCTTCACGGCGCGGAGCTTCTTGTCGGCGGAAGAGAGCTCTTTATCACCCTGCAGATACTCGGGGATGTCTTCGGTGCTCGGATTGAAGCGCAGGCTGACCTTCCCCGCGAGCTTGCCGCCCTCGAAATTCGCGTAGCCGCCGTAGTCCCAGGCGAAGCCGGAGATCTTGAAGGGCTTGCCATTGATCTTTTCGACCTCTTCGAGTGTCATGCCGGCTTTGAGGCCGTTTTCAAACTTCCAGGCCGTGCCGATGACATGCACGTCGAAGACCACTTTCTTCTTTTCGTTCTCCGGGTCCCAGATCACCTCCAGTTCGCGATCCGTGTCGGTAAAAAGCCGCGCACCGGGAATCGTCTCGCCCTCGGCACCGGGGATGTCCTCGTGCTTCACATTGGCCTTGCCGTAGGCGCGTTCCAGTTCGGTGGCCGTCATGCCAGGCTTGATCAGGCCAACACGCTTGCCGAGCACGATGGTGTTGTCAGCCGGATCAAATTCATCGGCGTGAACGAAGGACGCGGCGAAGGCAAAGAGGAGGCAGAAGAGCGTGCGCATGCTCAAATCTCACCGGAGCGCCGAAAAAAATCCAGCGATCAAAACGGCCATTTCTTGGCCTTCCAGCTCCAAACGAGAAAGACGACGCAACCGGCCATCAAGGCCATGCCGCCCGCGGCGAGCAATCCTTTGTCCGTCGTAAAAAGCAGGTACATCCAGCCCACCAGCGCCAGCAGGGCCGGGAGCGGATACAGCCACATGCGGAAGGGCCGCTCCATCTCCGGCTTCAGCGTGCGTAGCATCACCAAAGCCCCGATTTGACCGGCAAACTGCACCACAATGCGGGTGGTGAGCAGGGCGTCGATGAGCGTGCCGAGCTTCACAAAGGTGGCCGCGGCAGCGATGAGCCCTACGACGACGAGCGAGACATGCGGAAAGCCCAATCGTGGATGCAATTTGCCAAACACGCTGAAGAAGCTGCCATCCCGTGCCGCGGCATACGGGATGCGGGAGTAGCCCAGCAGCATCGCAAAGCAGCAGGCCACCATCGTCCACAGCACGAGCACGGTGAAGAGCTGTGCGAAGTCATTCCCGTAGATCTTGGCCATCATCATCGTGACGACCGGCTTGCTGACGTTCTCCGCGCTGGCGAACTCTCGCCAGTGCACCACGCCGATGATCGAGAGGTTCACAGCCAGATAGATGAGCGCCACGAGCACGAGTGAGAGCATCACCGCACGTGGAATCACGCGGCCCGGTTGCTTCACCTCATCGCCGATGAAGCAGATGTCGTAGTAGCCGAGGTAATCGTAGATGCCGATGCGAGCCGCCGCGCCCAGCGCCACCCATTTCGCCGCATCAAAGGTCCAGGCGTTCTCCGGGAAGTCGAAGGCGATCTTCGCATCGAAGTGCATCGCGCCGGTCACGATGACCACCGCCATGGCCAGAAGCGCTCCGAGCCAAAGCGTGACGGTGATCTTGCCAATCGACTCGATGCGCCGGTAGAGCAAAAAGATTACCAGCAGGCCCACCGCAGCGCCCGCGCAGAGTCGCGTGAAGTCACTGCTCTCCGGCCAGAGCGGCTGGAGATATTGAGCCACGCCCACATAGGCCGTGGCGAGCTCCAGCGGACCGCTGAGGATGAACTGCCAGATGAAGAGAAAGCCCATGAAGCGGCCCCAGGTCTCGCGACCGTAGCCCTCGCGTAGATACACATACGAGCCGCCGGATTTTTGCAGCGCCGCACCGAGCTCGCTCCACACCAGACCATCCGCCAGCGCCACGATCAGCGCCACGCCCCAGCCCAGCATCGACTGCGGCCCGCCCATCGTCATCATCAGCGCCGGGATCGTGATGAAAGGGCCGGCACCGAGCATGTTCGACATGTTCAGAGCCGTGGCCTGCAGCAGGCCAAAGCGGCGTTCGGGTTCTTGATGGGCGTTCATGCGCGTTCTTCGATCCAGCGCATCAAAACGTCCACGTCTGCCGACATCTGAAAGCCTTTCGTCGCTTCTTTAAAACCCGGCTCCGAAAGCAGACGCCGCAATTCCTTCGCCACCCGGTCCGGTGTGAACTGCCGCACACTCAGCCCGATGCCCGCCCCAAGCCTTTCGACACGATCCGCATTGTCCGGCTGATCATGCGCCATGTGCATGATGAGTTGCGGCACGCCCGCCGCGAAGGCTTGTGACATCGTTCCAATGCCGCCGTGATGCACAAACACCGACGCCTGCTTCAAGAGCGTGCTGAACGGCGCATACGCCTCGACGTGAATCTCCGGCGGCAGGTTCGCGGGCACCTGTTTCGGCTCCCGCGTCACGAAAACGGCCCGACAGCCCACTTTCGCTACCGCCTTGGCCGCGACATCAAAAAACCGCGCCGCCTGCACATTCGCGCTGCCGGGCGTGAAGACGACCGGAGGCTCGCCCGCGGCCAAAAAGGCCTGCAATGCCGGTGAGAGCGGTTGTTCCTTGGCGAGGTCTTCGAGCGGAAAAGTCCACTGCAGCAGGTTTTTCGGCCAGTCGGGCTGCGGAGCGCAAAACCACTTCGGAAACAAGGCCAGCACGCCGTCCGGCGAGTCCCACCACTCGCGCCAGAGGCTGCGGGGCGGCTTCACGCCATGCGCCTCGCAGATGCGGCGCACCTTCGGCAACGCGAAGAGGTCCACCGGATTCGGCAGCGCGAAGAGCGCCTTCTTGAACCACACCGGCATCGCCCGCAGCCACTTCATCGCTGGATGCAGCAGCGGCGTCTCATGCACGCTGAGAAACACCGCCGGTTGCAGATGCACGGTGATTAATGGCGTGCCGTGCTTCTCCCGCGCCAGCCTTCCCGCAAACGCCGTGACCGGCGCGAGCATCAGATCCGGCTTCTCGCAGCTTTCAATGGCCTTCAAATAAGGCTCCACCGCCTTCGCCGCGAAATCGAACACCACCTTCGTCCCCTGCCCCACCTTCCAGATGCGCGGATCACGGATCATTGCCTCAAACTCTTCCGCCTTTCCCCACGAGATGAACTCCAAGCCTGCTCGGCGTGCCTGCTCCTCAAACAAACACGCCGTGATCATCGTCACCCGATGCCCCCGCGCCAGCAACTGACGCCCCAGCCAGATGAAGGGAAACACGTCACCAGCGCTGCCGAAGGGGAGAAGGAGAATGTGCATGCGGTGGAAATGAGGAAATCAGAATGACGAATGATGAAGCTCAGACCTCCATCAAGGCCTCCAACCGCTTCACGCTGACGGGCTGGGCGGTGCCGAGTTCTTGGGCAAAGACCTGCACGCGATACTCTTCGAAGAGCCAGCGGAAGGCTTCGTGGTTGGCTTTGGGGACTTCTTGGGGCCAGGTGGCGAAGTCGGTGATGAGGAGTTGCTTGTCGGTGTCCTTCGCGGGGTTGTTCTGCCAGCGTTCGTTGCGGACTTGGATGGCTTTCAAATAGCGTGGCAGGTGCTGGAGCTGCTCGTGTGGGGTCTTCAAAAGCAGATCGGGCGGAACGAGGCGCTGGAGATCGGCTTCAAGGCCGGGATAGCGCTTGGTCAGCGCGAGGAGTTTGCTGCGTTGATCGTGGATCTGCGCGTAAAGCGTCTTCGTGCGATGCACGACGGCGGGCAGATCGCGACGGAAGGTTTCGGTGAGTTGCTGGAAGCGTTTTTCGGTGAGCGGGAAGAGCGGCTTGAGGCGCAGCAGGTGCGCGAGGATGTGCTCGTGGGCTTGATCGGACAACGAAGCATTCGGAGCCGGAGTTTTGGCAACAGAATGAAGACAAGAGAATGATTTCTGAGTCGATTCTGCTGTCTTCATTCTGTTGCCATCAAAACTCTTCAGCTCCTTGCCCAGCCACGCGATGTCTTTGGCCAAAAGGTTCTCCGCGAGCTTCCGCACGGCGGCGGGAGAGGTTTTGATGGCTTCGGCCTTGGTTTTGAAAAGACGCACATCGACCTCGCCATCGCGCAAAACGAGGGCGGGATAGCCGAAGACCTGCGCGTGGCCGATTTGCTCGACGAGGATGCTTTCGGGCAGATCGCCGAAGCTCCAGCTTTGCAGGGCGAAACGCTCAAACTTCGGCAAAAGACGATCCCAAGCATCGGTGCGGCGATGAGCCTCTTTTTCAACCTCGGCGTGCAGCGTGCTCAAATCACGACTGGAGGCGACGACGGTGTTTTTCTTCGTGTCGTGCAGCTCGATGCGCGGCTGCAAATGAGCGGGGATGCTGCCGGGAGCCCAATCGCTGGCTTGGATGCGCATGCCGTAGCGTTTTGAGATGAACGCGGCCATCGCAGCGAGGAAGTCGCCGGTGCCGGGATCGAACTCGGTGGCGATCTCACGCGCCTTCGGATCGATGGGCATCAAATCGCGGCGGATGGACTTTGGCAGCGCACGCAGCAGCGCGGCGGCGATTTCTTCGCGCATGCCGGGCACCATCCACTGCACCTGACCGGTGGTGAGATGGCCCGCGAGCTGCACGGGCACCTTCACGGTGACGCCATCCTGCTCCTGGCCGGGTTTGTAGTTGTAAGTGACGGGAATCACCGAGTTCGCGAGCGAGACCTGATCGGGGAACTGCTGCAACTCGGCCTCAAACTCCTCGCCACCCGTCAAATCAGCCTCGGTGGCGATAAGGAAGCGCGGCTCGGTCTCGGTGCGCTCTTTGACGACGCGGTTGAGGTCGTGGATCGACGAGATGTTTTTCAGCCGTGCGTTGTAAAAGCGGAAGAGCCGCTCCTCGACGGCATACACGCGGTTGCTGCGCACGCGGGTGAGCATGGTCTCGATCTTTTGCCGCAGCGCGTTGTTCTGCGCATAAAAGCGCAGCGTGATGGCGCTGTCCTGATGCTCGACGAGCGCACCACGGATGAAAAGCTGCGTGGCGGCGACGGGATCGACCTTGAGGTAGTCGATGCTGCGTCGCGTGATCTCGAGGCCATGCAGCATGACTTTTTCCACGCAGGTCACGCGACCCGCTTTTTCATTCCAATGCGGCTCGCTGTGCTTGTAAGTGCAAAGATGCGCTCCCAGCTCCGCGATCCAATCGGGCTGCACCTTTGCCACGGTGCGTGCGAAGAGCTGCGAAGTGTGCACGATCTCTCCGGCCACGATCCACGCGGGTTGTTTGGCTTTGTCCTGGCCGGGTTTGGGCTTCGCGTTCTTCTCGCGGCGTTCGTAGAGGTTTGAGCCAGGGAAGATCATCACCTCGCGATTGCCGGAGGTTTTGTAGAGGTTTCGGTCTTCCTTCACCGCGATGTGGCCAAGCTGCGCGACGAGGATGCTGCGGTGGATTTTGTCGGACGGGTCCGACTTGTCCGACCGGTCCGAGGTGCCGAATATGTCCACAAGCTGCTTCCAGATGTCCCGCCATTCCTGCATGCGGGTGAAGGAGAGAAAGCTGGTGCGGCAAAATTTCCGAAGGGAGTTTCGAGATCGTTCGAGCGGATCGGGTGCGGCGTTCCAGATTTTGAGGAGGCTCAAAAAGTCCGAATCAGGCGAGGCGAAGGCTTTGTGGGCGGCATTCGCGAGTTCCTTCTTTTCTTCAGGCCGCTCACGCGGATCGGGAATGCTCAGGCCGCTGGCGATGACGAGCATCTCCGGCAGCACGCCCTCCGTGCGGGCATGCAGGAGCATGCGGCCGAGCGTGGGATCGAGCGGGAGCTTGGCGAGTTCACGGCCGAGCGGCGTGAGTTCGTGCGTATCACTGAGGCTGCCGAGTTCGTGAAGAAGATCATAACCGGCGCGGATCGCGGCGCTGGAGGGCGGATTGATGAAGGGGAAGGTCTCGATCTCGCCGAGCTTGAAGGCTTTCATGCGCAGGATGACCTCGGCGAGGTTCGCCCGCTGGATTTCCGGCATGGTGAAGCGGTCGCGCTTCTCAAAATCATCCTGCTCGTAAAGGCGGATGCACAAGCCCTCGCGCACACGACCTGCACGGCCGGCGCGTTGATTCGCGCTGCTTTGCGACACCGCCTCGACGGGCAGGCGCTTGGTGCGCGTGCGGGGATTGTAGCGGCTCATGCGGGCGAGGCCGGTATCGACCACCACGGCGATGCGTGGGATGGTGATGGAGGTCTCCGCGACGTTCGTGGCGATGACGACGCGACGTTTGCGCCCCGGCTCGAACACGCGCTGCTGCTCCGCCGAGGCCATGCGGCCAAAAAGCGCCAAAACCTCGAATTCGCGGCCCAAACGGCCATCGAGCAAATCCCGCGTATCGCGGATGTCGCGCTCGGTGGGCATGAAAACGAGCACATCGCCGTCATTCGTCTCGATCAGCGCATTTTCGACTGCGGCCACCGCACCGTCGATGAAACCGAAATCGTCTTCCTCGGTCACGAGCGGCATGTAGCGAATCTCGACGGGGTAAGTGCGTCCCGACACCTCGATGATCGGCGCACCGCCAAAAGCCTGCGAGAAAGCCTCCGTGTCGATGGTGGCCGAGGTGACGATCAATTTCAGATCGGGCCGCTTTTTGAGCAACGTGACGAGATAACCGAGCAGGAAATCGATGTTCAGCGAACGCTCGTGTGCTTCATCGAGAATGAGCACGGAGTAGGCTCGCAGCATCGGATCACTTTGGATCTCCGCGAGCAGGATGCCGTCCGTCATGAACTTCACGCGCGTCTCGCGGCTGGTGTCGTCACTGAACCGCATCTTGCAGCCGACTTCTCGGCCCCACGGCACACCAAGCTCTTCGGCGACACGTTTGGAAACACTCATCGCAGCGACACGGCGCGGCTGCGTGCAGCCGATGGTGCCTTGAGAGTCACCGAGTGCCTCCAGGCACATCTTCGGAAGCTGCGTGGTTTTGCCAGAACCGGTCTCACCAGCCAAAATGACCACCTGATGCCGCTGAATTGTCGCGACGATCTCCTCACGGCGGGCCGTGATGGGCAGATCGTCAGGATAGCGGATGCGAAACATGGGGCGCGGATGCTAGACAGAAAATGTCGAATGACGAATTCCGAATGACGAAAGCAGGCTGATGCAGCAGTCTCGCGGCGCTCTCGCCATGAATGACCTCCTGTTCCGATTCACCGTCGCCTGCTGCTTGGTGCTCCATTTGAATGCCGCTGAACCGCCGACCATCAAGCCGGGCTCGGAGGAATGGCGCATGGTGTATGAACCGGCCTTTGAAAAACCAACGGAGCTCGACGCGGACTCGGAACTGCGGAAAAGGCTGTTCAATCTGCTCCGCCCGAGAGCGGAAAAGATCGCCAAGCAGGCGGTGAAGTTTCAAGGCAACCTGCGCGTGTATCGAAACTGGGCGTTCTTCAGCGGCAGCTCGATCGATGCAAATGGCAAGCCCGTCGAGTACCCGGAACTCGGCAACAGCGACACCGTAGCGCTGTGGCTGCGAACGATCGACGGCTGGAAGCTGGTCGATTTCGCAGCAGGACACAGCGATGCCTTTTTCCTCGTCTGGCCGGAGCAATATGGAATGCCGGTGGAACTGCTGAAGTGATCGAGCTAGACCGAGCGTGGCAGAGGTCCTTGCGGCTTGAGTTTGATGTTATGCGCGGGGAGCTTGGCACCTGACTTGATCCAGTCGCGCAGGATTTGGACTTCCTTTTTGGAGATGGCGTGGCCGCTGGGTGGCATGGCACCGGGGATTTCATCGGGGAAGGTCACTACCTGGAAGAAGCGGCTGGCCTCCGGCTTGCCGGGCACGATCCAATGCTGGCCGATGAGCTTCGACAGTGCCTGCGTGTCATTGATCGGCGGCATGGTGGAGAGGCGGTTGTCGCCGTGGCAGTGGACGCAGTTGGTCTCGAGCACCGTGCGCACGGGAGCAAAGGCGGTGGCAGCGGTATCGTCGGCGGGTTTTTGCGCACAGGCTGCTAGGAGGACGATTGGAAGGAGGCGCTTCATGTGATGAACAGACAGCAGGATGGGTGCTGAGACAAGCGTTGACAAAAACGAGGCCGGTTCCTACACTCGCGCCCAATTCACGGAAACAGCGGCAACGGGCGGCTGGACGGGAAGATCAACACCACTGGCATGAGGAACTTTGATTCAGATGAAGAACGGCGGCCGCACAACCCGCCGCTGCACTCGGAAAAAATCGTGACGGACCGGAAGATCTTCTTCCTGGACCTCAAGGAGAATGACCGCGGACGGTTCATCAAGATCACCGAGGATGTGCGCGGTCGCCGTGACACGATCATCCTGCCAATCGAGGCCGCACAAGAGTTCATGGACGCCATGATGCGTGCCCTGGATGTGGCGAACGGCGGTGACGGCACGGTTGAGGATTGAGAAGAGCATGCTTGACCATGTTTGTGGCCTCCGTCAGCATCGGCGGCCATGAAATCCAGCCTGATCGCCTCCGCCCTTGCCTTGATCACCTCTGCCGCTGTCGCAGGTGACAACTACCTCGTTTATTTCGGCACGAACACGAATGCCAAAAACGGCAGCAAGGGCATCTACGTGGCCCGTTTCAACTCGGCGACGGGATCGCTCACGAAGCCCGAGCTCGCCGCGGAAGCGGGCAATCCCGGCTTCCTCTCGATCCATCCATCGAAGAAGTATCTTTTCGCCATCGGCGATGTGAAAGGGCCGGATGGGAAGAACATCGGCGGCATCAGTTCCTTCACCATCGATGCCTCGACGGGCAAACTGACGCTCATCAACCAGCAGAGCGCCATCGGCAATGGTCCATGCCATGTGAATGTGGATGCCACCGGCAAGATGGCCGCGCTGGCGAACTACGGCAGCGGCAGCGTGGCGTCGTATGCCATCGGCGCGGATGGAAAGCTCGCCGAGGCCGCTAGCTTCATCCAGCATGAGGGCAGCAGCATCGATCCGAAGCGCCAGGCCGGACCGCATGCGCATTCGGTGAATTTCAGCCCGGACAACCGCTTCGCTTTCGCCTGCGATCTCGGGCTCGACAAGGTGCTCATCTACAAGGTTGATCCCGCTACCGGCAAGATGACGCCGAACGAGCCCGCGTTTGCCAAAACACCCGCAGGTGGCGGCCCGCGTCATTTGGCGTTTCATCCGAGCGGCAAGTTCGTCTTTGTGAACAACGAGATGGCCATGACCGAGACCGTTTTCGCCTACGACGCGGCCAGCGGTGCGATGACCGAAGTGCAGACCGTCTCGACCTTGCCGGAAGCTGATCGCGGCAAGCCGGGCTTCAGCACGGCGGAGACGCTGGCGCATCCGAACGGCCGGAATGTGTATGTTTCCAACCGCACGCACGACACCATCGCCGTGTTTGCCTGCGATCCGGCCAGTGGAAAGCTCACGCTCATCCAAAACGTGCCCGTGGAAGGCCAGATCCCTCGCAACATCTGCCTCGATCCCACCGGCAAGTGGCTCATCGCCGCGCATCAAAACAGCGGCAGCGCGGCGCTCTTCCAAGTGGATGCCGAAAGCGGCAAACTGACCTTCACCGGCACGAAGGTGGAAGTGCCCGGCAGCATCTGCGTGCGCTTTTTGGCCGTCGATTGAGGCTTTGTGGGCGGGAAGGTTGCGCACAAGATGAAGCGCGGCTTCATTTCACGCCCCAACAGCCATGTCCGACGAAATCACCTCCGCCTCGCCCGCCATTCCGAGTCTTCTTTCCCCTGAGGAGGCCCGCGTGCTGGGCTGCCTGATCGAAAAGGAGATCACAACGCCGGATTACTACCCGATGACGCTGAACGCGCTCGTCTCGGCCTGCAATCAGACCACGAATCGCGAGCCCATCATGCAGCTCGATGACAGCACGGTGATGCGTGCGCTCGAGTCGATGAAGAGCCGCGGTTATGTTTTCCAGGTCACCATCGTCGGGGCACGCGTGCAGAAGTATCGCCACAACCTCAAAGGCAAGCTTCCCGACCTCGAGCGTCCGCAGGTGGCGGTGCTGTGCATGCTGCTGCTGCGCGGGGCTCAGACCGCCGGCGAGCTGCGCCAGCGCACGGAGCGCCTGCACACCTTTCCGGACATCGAAAGCGTGGACAACACACTCGCGGAGCTGATCGGCTACCGAGATGGCCCGGTGATCAAATGCCTGCCCGCCGGCCCCGGACGACGCGTGGCGCAGTATTTGCATCTCTTCTGCGGTGATGTGGAGCCGCAGGCCATCGCCGCGCCCATCGTGAGCACGCCTGCTGCCTCTGCCGCGGCACTCGATGACGAGTGGAAGACAAAGATCGAGGCGGAGATGGCTCTCATGCGCTCTCAAATCGCGCGGCTGCAGGAAATGGTGGGCGCGGTCCGGTGATGCGGGCCCTTGTGGCCTGCGATTGATAAAAGAGGCTTCGATGTCCGGTTTGCTCCGTTCACGCGGGACAGACCGCGATCCTTTTCATGAAGCACCTTCTTCTCACTCTCCTTCTGGCCTTCCCTGCCCTCGCCCAACTGCCGCTGGAGTTGAAACCCGGCACCCGCATCGCCCTCATCGGGAATTCGCTCTTCGATCGCATGCGCGACGATGGGCAGTTCGAGGCGCTCATGCACCAGCGCTTTGCCGGGGAGAAGCTCGTCTTCCGCAACCTCAGCTGGTCCGCCGATGAAGTGGCCCTCCGCCCGCGGCCGGATGGCTTTGGCGACCTCAACCAGCACCTCACCGAGCACAAGGCGGACGTCATCCTCGCCGCCTTCGGCTTCAACGAGAGCTTCAAAGGCGAAAAAGGCCTCGCCGAGTTCGAGACGCTGCTGCGGGCCTTCTTGATCGAGCTGAAGAGCCATCGCTACAACGGCACCTCGGAGCCGAAAATCGTCCTCGTGAGCCCCACCGCCGCCGAAAAGCCGCACGAGCATCTCAACGCGCAAATCAAGCTCTACACCGACGCCATGAAAAAGGTCGCTGCGGCCGAGAAAGTGGCCTTTGCGGATGTTTTCACCGATTCGACGCCAAAGACGACCAACGGCGTGCATCTCAATCGCGAAGGCTACGCCGTCTTCGCCGAGCGCCTCTACAACCAGCTCACGCAAGAGACGCCACCGAAGCTCAACGAAGCCGTCCGCGCCGCCGTCGTCGAAAAGGAGGACAAGTTCTTCCAGCACTACCGCCCCCTGAACTACTACTACATCAAAGGCGGCCGCATGGAGCCCTACGGCGTCGTGAATTTCCCCGGCGAGCTGAAAAAACTCCTCCAAATGACCGAAGCCCGAGACGCCGCCATCTGGTCCTCCGTCAATCAGGTCACTCCAGTCAATCCAGTCCCCCCAGACGACACCAAGACCGATCCCCTCCCCATCATCACCGGAGACCGCCCCATCAACGAATGGGTCTCTCCCGCCGAGGAACGGAAAGCCTTCAAAATCGACCCACGCTTCGAAGTCAGCCTCTTCGCCTCCGAAGAAGACTTCCCGGACCTCTTCGTGAAGCCCATTCAGATTCGTTTCGATGCCAAAGGCCGCCTGTGGGTCAGCACGAGCACCACCTACCCGCAAATCATGCCCGGCGAGGCTCCGCAGGACCGCATCCTCATCCTCGAAGACACCAACGGCGACCACCGCGCGGACAAATGCAGCGTCTGGGCCGACAAGCTCGCCATCCCGCTCAGCTTTGAGTTTGGCAATGGCGGCGTCTTCGTGTCCGACCAGCCAAATCTGACCTTCCTCAAAGACACCGATGGCGACGGCAAGGCCGACCACCGCGAAAAGCTGCTCACCGGCTTCGGCACCGAGGACAGCCACCACGCCCTGCACGATTTCGTCTGGAGTCCCGAGGGCGATCTCATCTTCCGCGAGAGCATCTTCCATCACAGCCAGGTCGAGACGCCCTACGGCCCCGTCCGCGCCCGCGAGAGCAGCTTCTTCCGCTACACGCCCGCCACCGGCCGCCTGCTCGCCTTTGGCAGCTACATGAGCACGAACCCCTGGGGCATCACCTTTGATGACTGGGGCTTCCACGTCGGCAGCCATCCCGTCTTCGCCAGCGCCGTGCATGCGCTCAATGCGCCCTATCCCGACATCCACGTCCCCGCCGGCAACTACTTCCCTGCTTACAGCGGCACCTGCGGCCAGGAATTCCTCACCAGCAGCCACTGGCCCAAGGACCTGCGCGACAAAAAACACTTCATGCGCGTGCGCTACAAGCCCACCAACGAAGTCGAGCTGCACGAGTGGGTGGAGCACGACACGCACTTCGAGGAAAAGAAAGTCGGCATCGTCTTCCAGAGCACGAATTTGAGCTTCATCCCCGTGGACATCCAGCAAGGCCCCGACGGCGCGATGTACATCGCCGACTGGTACAACCCCGTCAAAGGCCACGCCCAATACTCCCTCCGAGACACCCGCCGCGACAAAAAGAGCGGCCGCATCTGGCGCATCACCGCCAAAGGCCAGCCGCTCGAAGAAGCGCCGAAAATCGCCGGAGCGAGCATCCCCGAGCTGCTCGACCTTCTGAAGAGCGAGAACTACCGCACGCGGTATCGCACGAAGGTGGAGTTGAGGGAGAGAAGGCCGCAGCAACTCGAAGCAGAACTTAGCCGTTGGCTGCCACACCAAAAATCGTTCGCTCATTTGCAGGCGGAAGCCATGTGGCTCTTCAACGCTGCCTTTCGGCATTTGGGGCTGCCGCGCGTGCCAGAGCCCAATCTTCATGATGCTCTTCCAAACATTGGGGACATGGTCTTAGCGACTACTTTGATCAAAAGCGACGATCATCTAGCTCGTGCAGCCGGCATTCGAGGACTTCGATGGTTGTCTGGCATTATGAATCGAGACGAGGTGTCAGTGGAACTGTTGAAGATTGGTTCCAACGACCCCAGCGGCCTCGTCCGCCTCGAAGCGGCCATCGCGGCGAGTTACATCGGCACGGCGGAGGCCTTGGAGGCCGCGCTCGATCTGCTGAAGCACCCGATGGACAGTTACCTCACCTACGCGCTGCGCACCTCGCTCGACAGCCACACGCTGCAGCCGCTTTGGAAGGGCAATGCCGCGTTCATGCAGAAGCATCCCGAGCTCGAAAAGTTCCTCAAAGACAGCGAGCCGACCAAACCCGCCCTCATGGCGAAAAAGAGGAAGCCCGAGCCGCCGAACCCCTTCGACGCGCAGCCCGGCCTGCAAACCATCACCATCAAGACCATCCCCGAGCGCCTGCTCTACGACCTGCGCGAGTTCAAAGTGGCTCCCGGAGCCCCCGTGAAGCTCGTTTTCGAAAATCCCGACGTCACCCCGCACAATCTCCTCATCGTCCAGCCCGGCGCGGCGGACGAAGTCGGCCTAGCCGGCAACGAAATGGCCAAAACGCCCGACGGCTTCGCCAAAGGCTTCATCCCCGACTCCCCGAAGATCCTGCACAAGACCAAAATGCTCAACCAAGGCGACCGCGAGGTGCTGCGCTTCACCGCGCCGACCGCGAAAGGCAAATACCCCTACATCTGCACCTTCCCCGGCCACTGGCTCGTCATGAAAGGCGAGATGGTGGTGGAATGACGAAACCAGAATGGCGAATGACGAAGGAATGACGAGGTCCCAATGGGCGGCACGTTCGGTTATTCGGACTTCATTCGTCATTCCTCATTCTGGTTTCGTCATTTTCACTCGCCGTGAATCCTGAAGATAGCGCGTCAAAGTCTGAATGAAGCCGACGAAGGCACAGCGTTTACTTCACCCATGAACCGCCGTCGCTTTCTCCAGTCCATCGCCGCCGCAGCCACCACGCCAGCGTTGGCCGCGGAGACGCCGTGGAAGCTGAATTACCTGCTCGCCTCGTCGATGTATGGCAGCCTGCCGCTGGCGGAGATCCTGCCGGAGGTGAAGAAGACCGGCGCCACGTCCATCGAGCTCTGGCCGAAGAAGCACGGCACGCAGCGCGAGGAGATCGATGCCATGGGGCATGAGAAGTTCGCGGCGTTGCTCCGCGAGCAGGGTTTGAGCTTCGGCGGCACCACGCGGTATGATTTGGGACCGTTCAAGCTCACCGAGGAAATCGCCGTCGTGAAGAAGCTGGGAGGTTCCTTCATCGTCACCGGCGGCTCGGGTGATTGGAAGGGCCTCACGCCCGATCAGCTCAAAGCGAACGTGAAGGGCTTCGTGGAGAAAATGAAGCCTCACGCGGCTCTCGCGGCCGAAAACGGCGTCAGCATCGGCATCGAGAACCACGTGAACAACCTCATCGACACGCCAGACAGCCTGCGCTGGCTCGCCGACGAGATCCGCACGATGCCCGGCATCGGCATCGCGCTGGCGCCTTACCATTTGCCGCAGGACACGAAGCTGCTGAGCGATCTCATCCGGCACATCGATCAGAAGATGACGCTCTTTTATGCGTGGGAGCATGGCAAGGGCTGCATGAAGCCGATGCCGAAGGAAGAAGAACTGCAGCAGATGCCCGGTCGCGGACCGCTTGATTGGAAACCGCTGCTCGATGCGCTCAAGGCCATGAACTTCACCGGCCCCACGGAGATCTTCATGCACCCGACACCGCGCGGCATCCCGATCCTCCCCACCGCCGCAGAGACAACCGCGGAGATCGTGCGGGCGAAACAACACCTCGACAAGCTGGTGGGGTGAGGAGCGCATCGCGCTGCTGCTGATGTAGGGCGGGAAGGTTTGGCGCGAACAGCACCGTCAGGCGGCAGACGTGCATCGCCAAACTTCCCGACTGATTTGGGTGCGTGAGAGAATCACGAGACGCTTGCGGCATGTCGGGAAGTTCGGCGCAGTTGGCTTGCATGTCTGCGCCACGGCATTCGCCGAACCTTCCCAACCTACGTAGCTGCTCACCGCGGACGCCGCGTCTTGCTCCAGGCGGAGCGGCCTTTGGGACGATCGGTGCGTTCCGGGCGATCGCGCTCGCTGCGCTTGGCGGGACCGGCGGAGGAACGAGGCTTGCCAGGTCCGGCGGGACGCGAGCGGGCCTTCGCAGCTGCTTTTTTCTTCGATGGCGCGAAGGTATCATCACCCTCATCGGAGGCGGGCTTGCTGCGGCCCGGTTTGGCACGCTCGCGCGGCGCGGCAGGGGTTTCTTTGAAGAAACGCTCGACGTCCGAAGGCTTCAGTTCCTTCCAGCCACCGAGTTGGAGGCCGCGGAGCTGCAACCAGCCGATGCGGATGCGCGTGAGACGTTCGACCTCGTAACCGAGCTGGTAAAACATGAGGCGGATCTGCCGCTTCAGTCCCTGTTTGAGCACGACGTTGGCCTTGTTCGGCTTCACCAGCCAGGCGCGTTCGGCCCGGGCATGGCCTTCCTCGGTCATCATGCCTTTGATGAGCTTCGCGAGCACATCGGGATGCATCGGCTGATCCACGACGACCTCGTATTCCTTTTCGGCGCCCATGCTGGGATGCATGAGGCGGTGGGAGAGGTCACCCCGGTTCGTCATGAGGATGAGGCCTTCGCTCTCTTTGTCGAGCCGGCCCACGTGGTGGAGGTTCTGATACTTGAGCGGCAGGAGATCGTAGATCGTCATGCGCTCATGCGTGTCACCATGCGAACAAATGTAGCCGCGAGGCTTGTTGATGGCGATGACGATGGGCAACTCGGCCTGGACGGGTCTTCCATCCACCACGACCTTGTCCTCGGGGGACACCTGCGTGGCGAGGTTGGTGATGACGTGCCCGTTGATCGAGACACGGCCTTCGAGGACGATCTGCTCGGCACCGCGGCGCGAAGCGATGCCGCATTGGCTGAGGTAGCGGTTCAGGCGCACAAGAAAGCGGGGCTAGCGGGGTCAGTTCGCGCCGCCACAGGGCTGGCGCGGCGGCTTACTCCGGCTTGGTCTTCGGCAGGTTGGTGGGAAGACGGCCGTCCTTCCAAAGTCCACGGGACTTGAGGAGCTTGATACGCTCACCGCGCTTCAAAACGCTGCGCTTGGTGCCGACGGAGCCGGAGGTCTTGAGGCTGCGATGCTGTGACATGGCGGAAAACGGATATTGGAAGGGGGTGGGACTGAAAAAGGGCGCGGAGACTAACCGCGACCGGTGTGGACGCAAGGGTTTTGTTCCGCCCCGGGGCTCTCGGGGCGGCTCATTCCTTGAACTCCTCGCGGTCCGGGATGCGGTTGAAGGCGATTTTCGACCCGGAGAAGGTGCGCACGGTGTCCGGGGTGAAGCCGACGACGATGGAATCGCGGCCGTGCTTCTTGTTGATGGCATCGAGCACGCGGGAGAGGGACTCGCGACGCTGGCGCGGGTCCTCGCCGCGGGTGAAAAGATCGAGCTGCTGCGGCTGGGTGAGGGATTCGAGGCCGGAAAGCGTGACGGCGACCTTTTTCACCCGCTGCCAGCGGGCCTGGCGCATGACGTTTTCCCACAGACCACGCATAACCTCAGTCAGCGCGAGGCTGTCATTCACCGCCGAGAAGCGCTGATGCGCCTCGCAGCGCGGCCCGTCCTCCACGCGGATGCTCACGTTCATCTCGGTGGCCCGGTGATTGGAGCGGCGCAGACGGCTGGCGGCTTTCAAAAGGAGGCGACGCAGCACGATAGCGGCCTGCGGCGGCTTCCGCAGTTCCGGCGAGAGCACATGGCTGTGGCCGATGCTTTTGGGTTCAGTCTCAGGCTCATCCTCCGAGGGCTCGCCATGCAGCGCCATCCAGAAACGATCTCCCACCACGCCGCCCCAGGCCTGATGCATTTCCTCGCGAGATGCCTCCCATAGCTCTCGCATGCTACGGATGCCCACGGCATGCAAACGAGGCTCCATGCGCCGGCCGATGCCGGGAAGGTCACGCAGTTCCAAATCGAGCAAACGGCCCGGCAGATCGGCCGGGGTCAAGATGACCAGTCCGTCCGGCTTTTGCATGTCAGAGGCCACTTTCGCGAGGAAGCGATTCGGTGCGAGACCGATGGAACAGGTGATGCACTCGCCCATCGTGCGGCGCAGGCCGGCTTTGATGCGCTTGGCGAGGTCGATGGCAGCGGGGAGAGGTCGGCGCAGCCGGTCGAGACGCAGCGCCATCTCATCAATTGAGCAGACGGAGGTCACCGGGTAGTGCCGCTCGACCTCTTTGATGATCGCGTGGTGATACTCGACGTATTTGTCATGCCGGGCGAGCACGAGCTGGAGGTCCGGGCACTTGTGGCGGGCCTCGCCGATATTCGTGCCGGTCTTGATGCCAAACTTCTTCGCCTGGGCGCTGGCCGCGATGGCGCAGGTGGCATCGGTCATCACCGGCACCACGGCCACCGGTTTGCCCCGCAGCGCCGGGTTTTCCTGCTGCTCGACGCTCGCGAAGAAGCTGTTCAAATCGAGAAACAGCCAGTCCACCTCGGGACTGGCAGGTTCTTCGATGGCGGGCGGCAGCAGTGGCATGGGGCCAACGATGCCGCGGGCGAAAAACTGTTCAAGAGATCACTTCCGGCCGCCAAAAAGTCCGCCAAGGCTGCTGCTGATGACGCTGGTGAGCACGCTCTGAAGCTGGCCGCTGGAGGGGTGATTGTCAGCGACCTGGCCCTGGGGCGTCAATTTGTCGATCACCTGCGGGAGGAACTGCACCAGCAGCGGCAGAACCGAGCCCGTGTTCATGCCCAGCTTGCTCGCGAGACCCTGGAGAGCCTCCGCGCCGATGGCGCTCTGCATTTGATCTTCCGAAAGCGGCTGATTTTCACCGGTGGACACCCAGGAGGCAAACTGGCTGCCAAAGCCCGCGGACTTAAACTGGGACATGAGACCCTCGATGCCGCCCGCGTCGCTGAGCAGACCGCTGAGCATCGCGGCCGGGTCTTGGGTGGAAGAGCCGCCGAGCATGCTGCCCAGCGCGTTTTTGGCGAGTGAGTCAAAGAGTCCCATGAGGGCGCGAGTGTCGGGAAGGGCTACGCAAAGTCAAGATAGTCGCCGTCTTGACCAAAAATCTCCGCCCGCTACTCTCCCGCCCCCCAAACCCTGAAAAACAAACCACCATGAGCCAGACCCACGAATTCCAGGCCGAAGTCAAACAAGTCCTCGATATCGTCATCCACTCGCTCTACACGGAGAAGGAGATCTTCGTCCGAGAGCTCGTGTCCAACGCGTCCGACGCGCTCGAGAAGCTCCGCCACACCCAGCTGACCGAGAAGGAAATTTTCGGCGACCAGCC
>CALMTT010000140.1 GCA_937872615.1 uncultured Verrucomicrobiaceae bacterium
CAGTATTGCGCAAGATCTGATGTGTTAAAATTTTCAGGAAAATGTAAAAAAATTCGGCATTGTCTCGGCGGCGGCGGCAAAGCAATAACGGATTCGCCGGGGTACGGCAAACCCGCCGCCCGGTCCGATGTGCCCACCGAAGAGCCGGCTCGAGAGCCGCGCTCTCACCTTCCCTTCCGGAGCTTGTTCCATGAAACGGTCCATTCTCGCATGGGGCGTGTTCGTCGCCCTGTCGGCTACGTCACTTCGTGCCGACGACGTCAAAAAATCCCCTCCCGCGAAGCCGTCGTTGCCGACGGGGCACCTTCGCACGGAAGATTGGCTCACGTATTCGACCGATCGCCTCGCTGCCGGCGAGGAGCTCGACGGCATCGGGCGCGCCGTCGTCGAGGAGGTCGTCCCGGTCCTGCGCCGATAGGGCACCGGGCGCGTCGTCGTCCTCGGGGTCGGACGTCCGGTCGAGGACCGGCGGTGGGACGGTCATCGGTCGCTCGCCTCCACGGGGACCGGCGCGGGCTTGGGGACCCGGTCGCGCAGGTGCTGGTTCCCGATCGCCGCGGCGCCGAGGACGGTGCTCGAGTGCCGCGCCCCCTCGTCGACGCGGGCGACGTCCCTCTCCCGCACCAGGTAGCCGGTGATCCGGACGAAGCCGTTGCCGACGACGTCGAAGGTGAAGTCGCGCATCCCGGAACCGAGCGCGCCGCGCAGGACGGCGACCGCGGCGTCCGGGTTCTGCTCGACGGTCGGCTCGAAGCGCATGACGTCGCTGATCCCGGCCGGCACGTGGCGGTGGTTCGGCGCGACGGCCCGGATGTGCTCGTAGAGAGCGGGTTCCGCACCGGGCGGGACGCGGGCGCCGGCGGTGACGCCGTGGCTGAGGGTGCAATTCGCCCCGATGACGCTGCGGGTATTGATGACGATGGAATTCGCATGGCCCACGTAGAGTCCGGGGCCGACCTGGGTCGAAAACTCGATGTAGGTGCCGTAACGCACCTGCATGCGCCGGTGCAGCCAGAGGAAGAAATGATACACCCCGTAGCGTGTGAGGGGCTGCGAGCGCAGGAAGGCGCACAAACGCATCAGCACGGTGAAGCGAAAACCGCTCTCCTTCAGCCACTGGCGGGTGAAATCTCTCCACCCGGTGCCGGCGTCATAGCGGTGCTGGTCGGCGGCGATGCGGTGCCGGAGTTCACGAAACGTCATGGCGGACTAACAGCAGGCACAAGCCGTGCTGTAAAGCTTGATGTGTCACACAAAAAAATGCCGAGGCTTCCTTGACGAAGGCAAGGGGGATGCTTGAAGACTAGGCGATAGAAGCCACCCGAACAATGCCTTGGCGTCATGTCATCCACGACACTGTCTCATCCGTCTGCAACGGATGGGGTAAGCAGCGCCATCGTGGCCAATTGCGGGTGCTGATGTTTCATGGGCTCACCGACCGTGATCACGATGGTTTGGAAAACTGCCAGCACAAGCATTTGCATGTGGAGCGATTCCAGGTGCTCATGTCCCACCTGGCATCACACTACGACGTCCTTTCCGTCGATGAACTGGCGGACCTTCTCGAAAATGGCCGCCCCCTCCCATCCTACCCGGCTGTGCTGACGTTCGATGACGGTTTTGCCTCCAACTACCACCTGGCCTACCCGGTGCTGAAGCGCCACGGCCTGCCCGCGACGATTTACCTGGAGACAGAGTTCGTGGATGAGAAAAAGCCGATCTGGGTGGACCGCGTGGATTACGCCATGCAGCAGGCCGGGCGCAATCGCGGTGATCTGGTCTCCTTCAAAGAAAGACTCAAATTGCTGCCGCAAGCGGAGGTCCTGGCCGCGGTGGAAAAGCTGGAGTCTGAAACCGGGCACCGCCTCGGCCGCGCTGACCGCGATGACGTGCCTGCGATCTACCGTGCGCTGGACTGGAGCCAGGTGCGGGAGATGGCGGCTAGCGGGCTGGTCTCGTTTGGCTCGCACACCCACTCGCATGTGATCCTGGGCCGGGCGGCCCGGGAGGGCATTCGGCACGAGCTCGAGACGTCCCGCCGCATCATCGAGAGGGAAACGGGCTCCCCATGCACGCATTTTTGCTACCCCAATGGTTCGCCGGGCGATTTCTCGGATGCCTCGGAGGAGATTTTGCGCTCGTGTGGCTTCCGTTCGTCGCTGACGACCGTCGGCGGGCTGAATGAGACTCCCTGCAGCCCCTTTTTGTTGCGCCGGCTGGGCATGACGAACGATCTGCGCGAGATGCAATTCGAGCAGTATCTCGCCGTGGGTGATGCCTCGATACGCGGACTGGTTCCGGCTTGAGGGCCTCACATTCCTGACATTGCTGGCATAGCGGTTGCAGTGATCCCGGTGGGCTGCAATATGCCACGCTCCTCCCCACCGATGCCTTCCGATCTCGACACCCTGAACCAGCGATTTTACCAGAGTCGCGCGATTGCGGACTGGTATGCCACCAAGGACTTCATCCTGCCGGAGGAGCAGGCCTTCATGGACCGGCATGGGCCGGAAGTCGTCGATGGAAAGGCGCTTTTGGACATCGGCATCGGCGCCGGGCGCACCACGCGTTTTCTGCTGCCACGGGCCGGCCGTTATGTGGGTGTCGATTACTCGCCGGACATGATCGCCACCGCAGCGGCACGCTTTCCGGATGCCACGCTGCATGTGCGGGATGCCCGTGACCTCTCCGCGTATGCGGATGGGGAGTTCGACACGGTCGTCTTTTCTTTCAATGGCATGGACTGCCTCTCGCACGAGGGCCGCATGGCCGCCCTGGCGGAGATCCACCGGGTGCTGAAGCCGCGGGGCTGGTTCGTCTTCTCAGCCCACAACCGCGGTCGTCCTCCCGCCAGTGCCTTCAGCCTGGCCAATCTGAGTGTCTCCAAGCATCCGCTGCGCATGTGGAGGAATGCCTCGCGCTACCTGCTCGGCATCTCGAACTGGCTGCGCTCGAAAAACCTCGCCATCCAGACGCAGGAGTATGCCATGAGGCATGACAGCGGGAACATCTTTGAGGTCCCGATGTACTACATCGACAAGCCGCAGCAGGTGGCGCAGCTCGCGCGGCTGGGTTTCGAAGTCGTAACGATCATCAACGCCAAGGGGAAGACCACGACGGTCGATGAGCCGGATGCCGGCTCGCCGTGGATCTTTTTTGCCACCCGGAAATCCGACTCCACACCCGCATGACGCAGCCCGTTGAAGGAGGAGATGGGGCTCCGCGTCGCCGGGGAAAGCTGTTTCTCGTCTCGCACAACTTCCCTCCCACTCTCGGTCCCGAGTCCTCGCTCGTCCGGCTGAACACGATCGACCTCGCCTCGCGCGGCTGGCAGGTCTCCGTGCTCACCACGACCATGGAGCACATGCATCAGGGGCTGGACTTCGGCATGCTCGACGGCCTGCCGGAGGGCTTGGAGATCATCCGCACGCCCAGCTACGATGCCGTGCTGCGCAAAAAGTGGCCACGCCTCGGCCGCATCATCCTGACATTGTTTCATTACTACCTCGTTCCGGAGGTGTTTTTGCTCTGGCTATTCTCGTCAGTGCCGGAAGGGAAGCGCTGGCTGGCGGCGAACGGCCCTGCCATCCTTTATTCTCGTGCGACCAAGAATGTGAGCAATATCGCAGCAGGTTTCCTGAAACGCGCCACTGGCATGCCGTGGGTGGCCCACTTCAGCGATCCTTGGGTGGGTGATCCGCTGAATGCTTTCCAGCGATGGATCGCCCGCCAGCTCGAGGGTCGCGTCTTTCGAGATGCTGATGCCGTGGTCATCGTGGGGCAGAAGCTGGCCGATCACATCCTCCGCCTGTATCCTTGGGCGAGGCACAAGGTGCACATCATCCCGCATGGTTATGCCCCGCTGGCGGAAAAGCCTGCGCCGGTGCAAGGAGCCGGCACACGGCCGCTGAACATGATCCAGGCAGGTTCCTTCCTGCCCGGCTATCGCGAGCCTGACAAGCTCTTCGAAGGTCTCGCCATCCTCAACGCACGCAAACCGCTCGCCGGCCGGCTCAAGGCCACGTTTGTCGGTGAGGACACCAAGCTCTACCAGGACCTCGCCAACCGTCTCGGCATCGCCGATGTGGTCGAGCTGCTCTCCTCCGTTCCCTACAAGCAGTGCCAGCAAATGATCGCCGCGAGCGATCTGCTGCTCGTCATCGACACGCCGGGTGCCGGCGGCATCTACCTGCCAACAAAGCTCATCGAGTATCTCGCGCATGAGAAGCCCGTGCTCGCCCTCGCTGAGCCGGAGAGCACCATTCACGAGGTCGTGAAGGAATGTGACCTCGCCTTCGCAGACCAAAACAACCCCGAGGAGATCGCCAACACCATGGAAAAGCTGCTCGCGCAGTGGGAATCAGGCTCGTGGGCAGTCTCGGAGGCTTCCAAAGAAGGTGCCGCACGTTACAGGATCGACCGGCTCAACTCGGCTCTCGATGATCTGCTGTGCCGGTTTTACGACCGCGTGGCTGCTTGAGACGTTTCAGGGCCTCGAAGAGCTTGCCACGCATCGAGCGTGGGTTTGCGGCCTGAATGTCCACGATCTGGCGTTCGCCATCGCCCCATTCGTTTTTGTAGCTGGCCTCGCCGCCGAGGAAATCATACTCGCTGAGGCCATGCTCGATGCACCAGCGCATCATCGCGGTGAGCATCATCTTGCCCGCACGCTCCTTTTCCCACTCCGGCAGCCAGCCGCCCTGAAAGCACCATGCCTTGCCAGCATAGGCAAAGTCATAGCGACCCGCCACAATCTGCCCATCGGCCTCGATGAACAGCATCGCCAGATGCCCCGCGGCGAGCATGCGAGCAGAGACTTCATCATGAAAGCGGCGGTAGCGATCCGAGAGAAAGCTGCGGCGGCGGTCTCCCCAGCGCTTCTCATTCAAATCACGAAGGATCTGCATGCCCTCGGCCACGCTGAGATCCTTGCCCGCCTCCTTCATCACGATGCGATGCTCGCGGTGAAATTTGTTCCATCTCGTGCGGAAGGTGCCGGAGCGGCTGGCGAGGAAGGCATCCCAGCTATCAGGCAACGTGAGATAAGGCGAGGTCGTGGCGGGAGTGATCGTCAGCGGACGTCCGTGAGCGGCGAAGGCCCTTTCCAGCAGCGGCAGCGTGGGCGAATCACCGCGCATCGTCTCAAAACGCAGCAAATCCCACGAACGGCCTTCCTCACCAAGCAAATAATCGCAAAACACCGATGCCACTGCCTCCTCGTGACCACGGCGCATCACCCAATCGAGGTATTCGGAGGCTGTGTCCGCCTTTTGACCGACCAAAATCACACGCCGCATCCAGCGGCCGACATGACCCGTGCCGCGATCGAGCATCATCGGAGCCACGCCGAGCAGTTTCCCATCCATCGCGTCACGCGCCACGAGCACGAGCCAGCGTCCGCCATCGCCATAAACGCCCATCCAGGTATCCAGCCACGGCCACGAAAGGAAAACGGCATCCGCGGCGCTGTTGGCAGCCAGTTCAGGCCATTCCGCCGCCAGCTTGCTCCACTCTCCCGGAGCACTCACGCATGACACGCGTGGTCGGAGCTGGGTGGGAGTGGTTGGTTGCGGCATTTGATCAAGTCACAGTCTGTCCTGTGCAAGAAGTGGTCAACCATTTCGCCTCCAAATAAATCGTTTCACGCATACCACAGCACGAAGCGCATGGCACATGACCTATTAATGCCGGGTTCTGCTCGCATCCTTCTCGTCTCGCACAATTTCCCGCCCACCCTCCGGGCCGGAATCCTCGCTCGTGCGGCTGAACACCGCGTGGATGCTGTTGGTTGGCTGTGACATCGGCCTCGCGGAGCCCGGCAGTGCCGTGGCGGAGATTTTGGAGCATGCGAGCCTGCCGTGGGCCGATGTGCGCACGCCAGCGCACATCGCCGAGGTTTTCACTCGGTTGCTCGAGGCTTGGGAAACGCGTGGCGAGGCGCCGACGGCCGGAAATCGCGATGTCGTGGAGCGTTTCGAGATCAATCGCGTGAATGAGCCGCTCGCCGCGTTGCTGCACGAGATGGCGGGACACTGATCAGGTGCTCACTTCCAGCTCGTCTCGATCAAATCGGCGCTGAAGACCTGAGGAAAGCGTCGATGCAGCTCATCGTAGGCCGGCCGCAAACGCTCGCGATCAGCCTCGTGGGCCAGCGTGGGATGCGGCCGCCAGTGCGGCTGCGCGATGTCGGTCGTCCACGGCTTGCCGTGACGCTCCGCGGAGGCTTGGAGGAGCTGGTTGAGTTTCTCCCGAGACAGATGACAGGCCAGATGATCGACCGCCCACTGGCGTGGTGTGATTTGAGAAGCCTTTGCCAGCAGCGTCATGAGATCCTCATGCACATGACCGGGCCGCAAACGCTGCCCCGTGTGCTCATTGATGTAAGCGAGCGGTCCCACATGCGCGTCCGTGCGCATCGCCAGCGCACAACCGGCGAACAAACTCTCCACCGCGGCCACGCAGCAGCCCTCGCGACGCGTCATGATCACCGAGACCTTGGCCTGGCATTGCAGGCGGGCCACTTCGGCGATGGGGATCGACTCGTGGATCTCGAGTTGTTGCGGCACGCCATGCGCTCGTGCGAGCGCCCGGATGGTCTCGGTGCTGCGGCCGGGCTCACGCTGGCCGATCAGCACGATCTTCAAATGCGCCGGCATGTGCCGCAGCGCACGGAAGAGCTCCCAGTGCCGTTTGAACTCGCCCCAGTTCGCCACCATCACGATGTCGGTTTCGCGTTCGGAAGGCGCTTTCGGCTCATAAAGCACCGGATTGATCCAATCACACGGTAGCGTCTGCAGGCAGCGCAAACGCGGATGAAAAGCCTCGATGGCCTCGATCTCGCCATAGTTGCAGCTTTGGACAAAAACATCTCCCGTCGTGCATGCCAGCGCGAGGCCGAGCACGGCGTAATCGGTGGGTGACCAACTCGTGGAGAGCACGAGATCATAGTTCTCATCGATCCAGCGGCGTCCTGCGGCATCGAGACCGAGGAGCAATCGTGCCCAGTTGTATTCAAACGTCATAAGCAGCAGGCCTTTCTCCCCGCCGGGGCCGGGTGCCTTCAAAATCACGCTGCGGGTGAGATGCGGCTTGTCCTTCAACAAGCCCGCGTAGCGCGGCTCGCCTCGCGCTGCGGCCTCCCACGGCGCCGGGTCGTCAAAACCGGGCTTGCGATGCAGTGCCTCCGTGGCACGGTGACGGCTGGCGGGACTCTCCAGCATCGTCAGCGCTCGTGTGAGCCGTGCGATGCGCTCCGGCGGCTCTCGAGCTGCGAGACCCCGGGCATGCGCCAGCAACCCGCCCACATGCCGAAGATGGCGCGAGTAGCGGAGGGCATCCTTCAAGGGAAGCATGGAGGTGGCGAGGGACATCGAATGTGGCAGCGTCCTATAGGAACTCGTGCCGCCATGGCAAGGCGCATGAGAGCGATCTGTTGATTGCGCCTCGACGAGGTGGTACATCCCGGCCCTCCTCATATGCCATCTCTCTCTCCCGCTTTTGAACCTGCGGCTGGAATCCAGCCGGCAGAGGAGGAACTCACGCCTGAGGCCTTCGGAGATCGTGGTCAGTGGAGCTACCGGGTGGCGCTGCTGTTTCTGGCCCTCTATTACATTCGCCCGCAGGACTGGGTGCCGGGCATGGCAGGCTTCAGTGTGATCCGCCCGGTGATTTTCATGTGGGCGGCCGTCATGCTGGCAGGCGGGCTCACGAGTCCCTTGCGTGGCTTTTTCCGCACGCCGCACGACTGGGCGATGCTGATCTTCTACGGCTATGTGGTGTGGAATGCGCCTCCGCAGGCGGACGCTGCCACGGGCATGTTCTCCCTCGTCATTTTCTTTTACCTGACCACCCAGGCGCTGTCGAGCTGGGACAAGCTGCTGGGTTATGTCCGCATGTGGACCTGGATGCTGATCATCGTGGCCCTGTTTGGCGTGCTGCAGACTCTGGGGCTGGACATCACTGGCGGCAAAGATATCACCGAATACGGCCTCGGCCGCCTGGCTCTCGGCACCTGGACCTGCAACAATGCCAACGCGCTCGGCCATACCGTGGTCGCTGCCATGCCGCTGAGCTATTTGATGCTCTTTTGGCGCTCCAGCGCATTCAGCCGCGTGGTGCTCTTTCCCGTCGCCGTCGCCCTGATTGTCATCTGTGCGTGGGAGACACAATCGAAAGGCTCCTTCATAGTGGGCGCGGGGCTTTCGGTTCTTATCTTTGTCGTGGGCAGGCCCAAATGGATGCAGATCCTGGTGCTCTCCACCGCGATGACGGCGGGGGTGGGATCCCTGAGCTTCATGCCGCGCATGGAGAGCATGGGTGACCTGCGGACTGAGGAGGGCGTGCTAGGCCGCATCATGGCTTGGGAGAACGCGTATCGTGCGATGCAGCGAAACGAAACAGGCACCGGTTGGAAGCAGTTTGAGTCGTGGATCACCTTTGTGGATGAGAGCGGTCATCTCGTGACCGAGTCCAAATCCACGCACAGCAGCTACGTGCAGGTTGGCGCGGACCTGGGCAAGCCTGGTATTTACCTCTGGCTGCTCGTCCTTCTCTGCACCTTCCGTGGCGTCGCGTTTTACAAGGCTGAGAATGATGTCCAGGAGCGTTGCCAACGTGCCATTTTGCTCATTCTGATCGGTTACCTGGCCTCCGGCTGGATGATCAACCGGGAGTATCACACCGAATACTACCTCGTCGCGGCGCTTGGCGCGGCCTTTCATCGTCTCACCACTGCCGCCGCCATGCGTGCTGCCTCGCGGCCTGCGTCTGCGGCTGAGGAAAAGCCGGAGGAGAATCCAGCGCCGCCATGGGCGCTGCCCTCCTACGACAAGGTTGATTGGATCAATCCCGTGACCGGACCTCCTGTCACACGGAAACTTTGGACCCGTCTTGATTGGGTCGATTTTGTCGCAGCAGCCATGGGCACATGGATCGTTTTGTACATATGGGAGGCCGTGCGGGCGATCATCTGATCGCCTGTTGGCCCCGACATTGCTCCTCCTGACTTCATGACTTCCCTGTCGTCCGCCTTTGAATCTGAAACCGGCTCGCATGCCGGACAGGAGGCCGTGCCGCAGTCGGATGAATCACAAGGCGTGTGGAGCTATCGCGTCGCGCTCTTGTTTCTGGCGCTCTATTACATTCGCCCGCAGGACTGGGTGCCGGGCATGGCTGGGTTTAACATCATCCGGCCGGTGATGCTGATGTGGGGGATGGCCATGCTTGGGGAGGGAATTCAAAGCCCGCTGCGTGGATTCTTCCGCACACCGCACGACTGGGCGATGCTCATCTTTTACGGCTACGTGGTCTGGACGTCGCCCGCCCAGGCTGGCGCAGGCATGGGATTGTTCTCGGTTGTTATTTTCTACTACCTGACCACCCAGTCACTTTCGAGTTGGGAGAAGCTGCTGGGCTATTTGCGTGTGTGGACGTGGTTATTGATCGTCATCGCGCTTTTTGGCGTGCTGCAAACTGTCGGCGTGGACATCACCGGGGGCAGGGAGATCACCGAGTTTGGCCGTGGACGTCTCGCGCTTGGCACCTGGACGTGCAACAATGCGAACGCGCTTGGACACACTGTGGCTGCCGCCATGCCGCTGAGCTACCTGATGCTGTTCTGGCGTTCCAGCATGTTCAGCCGCATCGTCCTCTTCCCGGCTGCCATCGCGGTGATCGTCGCCTGTGCATGGGAGACGCAGTCAAAAGGCTCCTTCCTCGTGGGCGCGGGGCTTTCAGTGCTCATCTTTGTCGTCGGCCGGCCCAAGTGGGTGCAGGTCCTTGTGCTCGCCGCCGCGATGACAGGTGGAGTCGGGGCACTCAGCTTCATGCCGCGCATGAAAAGCATGGACAACCTAAGCGCCGAAGAGGGTGTCATGGGCCGTCTCATGGCCTGGGAAAACGCCCACCAGACCATGGATCGAAACACCACGGGTGCGGGCTGGAGGCAGTTTGAGTCGTGGATCAGCTTCGTGGACAAAAGCGGGCGCTTCGTCACGGAGTCTAAATCCACTCATAGCAGTTATGTGCAGATCGGCGCGGACCTCGGCAGGCCCGGCATCTACCTCTGGCTTCTCATCTTGTTCTGCACTTTCCGCAGCGTCGCTTTCTACAAATCAGAGGATGATGTCCAGGAGCGTTGCCGGAGGTCCGTCCTGCTCATTTTGATCGCTTACATGGTGTCCAGCTGGATGATCAACCGCGAGTATCATACCGAGTACTATCTCATCGCGGCCATCGGTGCGGCCTTTCACCGCCTGATCATCGCCAGATCCATTCGGCCCGTATCAGATGCCGATCACGATGAAGACTCAGGCAGGGCGTCGAAGGACCCTCGAGTGGAAGCTTCCCTCCTATGAAAGAGCCTCCTGGCTCAGTCCCGCCGAGGCTCCCTCAACGGTCACGCGGAAGCTGTGGATGAGCCTCGACTGGAAGGACTTTCTCGCCGCGGGTGTCGGCACCTGGCTGGTGCTCTACATCTGGGAATACGTTTTGCGGAACCTCTGAAGGATGCTCGTCGCGGCATCGTTGAGGCGGTTCCAGCCATGAAATCGCTCCTCTTCCTCGCTTTTGCCGCCACTCTCGCCGCCGCCGCGCCCCGGCCGAATGTGGTCTTCTTCCTCATCGACGACCTCGGTTATGCGGATTGCGGCTTCAACGGCGGCACGGACATCAAAACGCCAATCATCGACAAACTGGCCGCGCAGGGAGCCATTCTCGAAAATCACT
>CALMTT010000141.1 GCA_937872615.1 uncultured Verrucomicrobiaceae bacterium
AGGCGCGAATGCGGGCGGGTTGTGCCGGCTTGAGCTTTTTCAGCTCAGCGATGGGTGGTGAGGTGAAGCCTGTGAGGCTCTCCCAGTCCACGAGGAAGCGGCCATTCTGCCCACGGCGCATGGCCACCTCTACGAGGCCGGTCACGCGGCTGCTGGCAAAGCTGAAGTAGAGGATCTCCTCGCGGTTATCGAGCATGAAGCGGGACTTTTGCCTCAGTTCATGATGATCGGGGTCGGTTTCCTTCTGTCGCTCGTAGAAGTCCTCCATGAGCGGTTGCACACGTTCGGGATCGTAAACGTAGGGCAGCCTGTCTTTCACCGTCACGGCTTTCCAATAACGATCCAAGGTCTCTATGGCTTCGAGATAGTCGGGTGAGGTCTCTTGGAGCGGCAGATTCTTGAACTCGCCTGCCGGGGGGATGGTTCCGGTGGCACCACCCTCCTTTGGTGCCATGGACTGCAACGACACGGTAGGGGCTTCGTCCGTGGGAGTGGTGGATACGATTCCGGTCTCCGCATCGAGCCCGAGCTTCTCCAAGTCACGCAGCCGGGCTTCGTGGATTTTTGCCCGGTCTTGGATCACGCGGCGTTTCTCGACATCCTGAAAATACCACCGCCATCCCCCCACTAGCACGAGCGTCAGCAGGACACATGCCGTGCCTGCCACGCCCATGAAGGCGCGATGAGGAGCGGTGGAGCCGGTTGCCATGAAGTGAGTGCAGGAAAAAGGTCGGGAGGCGATTTTGGCGGTGAAGCAGCTTGTTCTCAAGCATTTCCCTCGGATGAAATCAATCTGCCGACGGTCAGTGGCCACCGCATTGCCACTTTCCGATCCCGGTTTACCATCCTTCCATGACCGACTACAGCGAAAAAGCCCGCCTTGTGATCCAGCTCGAGATTGATGAGCTCACCCGCCTTCATGGCCGGGTGGACGGGGCCTTTTCGCGTGCCATCGACCTGATGCGGGCCTGTGTCGATGCGCGGGGGAAGATCATTGTGTGTGGTGTGGGCAAAAGCGGGAGCATCGGCCGGAAGCTGGCGGCCACGCTGAACAGCACGGGGGCCACCAGTGTCGCCCTCGATGTGGGTGATGCCCTCCACGGTGATCTGGGAGTCATCGACCCGGGTGACATTGCCATCATGCTCAGTGCCAGCGGTGAGACTTCGGAGCTGCTGGCGCTGCTGCCGCATGTGAAGCGTTTCGGGCTGCCGGTCATCGCCATCACCGGCGGCCTCCAGTCCACTTTGGCCCGGAACGCCGATGTGATTCTCGATTCGGGGGTCGAAAAGGAGGCCTGTCCTTTGAATTTGGCCCCCACGTCGAGCACCACGGTGATGCTCGTGCTTTGCGATGCTCTCGCCATGGTGCTCCTCGAAGCCCGCGGGGTGCAGCAGGAGGACTTCGCGCGATTGCACCCGGGTGGTTCGCTGGGGCGTGCTCTGCTGACGCGTGTGCGGGACGTGATGCGCAGTGGTGCCCAACTGGCTCTCGTGCAGCCCGGCACCTCCGTGCGTGAGGCGCTGCAGGCGATGACGCAGGCCCGGAGCGGCGCTGCTGTCGTGGTGAGCCCCGATGGAGGCCTGGCAGGGGTGTTTACCCATGGGGACTTTGTGCGTGCCTTTCAGACTGATCCGGCGATCTCAAATCATGCCGTGAGCGAGTTCATGACTCCGCGGCCTATCAGCATCCAGGCGGACAAGCTGGCAGCAGAGGTGCTCGCCACCTTAGAAAAGTGCCGTGTGGACGATCTGGTCGTCGTCGATGCCGACGGGAAGCCGGTGGGGATGGTTGACACCCAGGATCTGACAAGACTGCGGCTGGTGTGAGCGAGTGGGTTTTCCCTCAGAAGTCCTGCACCTCGCGGTAGTGCCGCACGCGGTGGCCGCGTTTTTTGAGCAACTCGATCAGGCCGGAATCCCCGGTGAGATGAGCGGCTCCCACCAGCACCATCACCTTGTCCCCACGGCGCAGCATCGCGTCCAGCTTGTCGATCCACACCAGGTTTCGGGCGGTGAGAAACAGGTTCATGAGATCAGGATGCTTTTCCGCCTCGCGAAACAGCATGGCGTGCAGGGCGGCGAGATCTCCCTGCTTCCAGGCTTCGATCATCTTTTCATACTCTTTCGCCACCGTGGAGAGTTCGGCCAGCGTTTGATCGAGCAGTTCCTGCTGCTGGCGATTTGTCAGGGCAGAGAACATTTGGAGCTGGAAATCGGGTGTTTCCAAGCCCTCGCCTGGCTTGCCATCGGCCAAGGCTCGGTCACCGAAATGCTTGTCCACGCCGAGATCTGGTGTGGCTCCGAGCACGGCGTATTCTTTGGCCGTCATGAGGATCGAAACGAACCAGGGGCGGAACCGGTTCATCGAGGAAGGTTCCAGCCCCCGCCGGGTGGCCCAGGCCTGCACCGCTTTCCATGCTTCCGCGCTGATGTTCGCATCCAGGGAGGTGTCTGCTGAAAACATGCCCAATTGGGCCATTTTTTTCGCCAGTTCAGGGCTGGAGCCCTCGCCGGGAGGCAATTCCAGCACGAGCTTGTCCGAAAACATGTAGGCTGCCTCATAGCCCGGGGCCAGCGGATAGTCCTGCTCTCGGAGAATGTGGATGGTGCCGCATAAATACAGCCGGCCTTTTTGCTCGCTGTCCACCACCCAGACACAGCCGCTGCCGCCCCCATCCGGGATGAACGCCGCCATTTCATCCTGAGTGGTGGGGGTCGTTTCCGCCACCGGCTCTCTCCGGCAGCCAGAAAGCAGCAGGCAAACGGTGAGTAGGGCGTGGAGGACGCGGGTGGGCAACACCGATGACCCAAACACGCGTCTCCATGTGGGCGCAACCGTGTTCTGTTCCGCCTCCGGATGTTGTAGCGTTCTGCCGGACAGGTTTGCCTAGTCTTGGGGCTACCAAGGGGGTTTGGTGCGAGAAATGGCCAAAATGCCTTGTGAAATTATGAAAATTATGGCACATTCGTTAAAGCATCTTTAAAATGAACTCTTTCTTGTCCATTTCTTGGCGGTCTTCTCGCCTCTCGTTGGGGGCCATCTGCCTTATGGCAACCGCTGTCCAAGCCGATTGGGTGACCGATTGGAATGCCTCTGCTCTGTCTGCCATGCGCACCACCTCAGATGCGCCTTTCATGACCCGCGACCTCGCGATGCTCCATGTGGCGATGTACAATGCTTCGGAGACGCTTCAGAACAATTACACCCCCTACAGCTTTGGTGGTTACACGGCCTCTGGCCCGATGTCCGGACCTGCTGGAGCATCGATCGATGCGGCCGTCGCCACTGCTGCGAATACAATCATGCAAAGCCTCTATGCAGGTTCCAGCGCCAGCTTTACAGGCCTCTACAACTCCCAGCTTTCCTCCATCGCCGAAAGCCAGTCGAAGACCGATGGCATCACTTGGGGGCAGAGCATCGCCAATGATATCCTCGCGTGGCGCAACACGGATGGAGCGGCTTCGGCCGGTGGTGTCGGCTATGTGCCTGTGGGCACGGTGGGTTACTGGAATCAGACGTCTGTCAGCCCGGCACAAAATGCGGGCTGGGGTTCAGTGGGCACCTTCGCCATTGCCAATACAGCAGCTTACCAAAGCAGCCTTCCCGGTGGCACACTGGCGGGCTATCTGACCACGGGGCAGTATGCCACGGACTACAATCAGGTGAAGGATCTCGGTTCTTCCAGCAGTGTGACGCGCACGGGGGATCAGTTGATCCAGGCTTACTTCTGGTCTGCCCCTTCGGGCTCTGTGCAGGTTCCCGGCATGTGGAATCAGGTCGCGCAGTCGGTGGCTGCCTCATCTGGTCTTACCATCTCAGACAGCACCCGGTTGTTTGCCGCGCTGAACGTGGCCATGGCTGACGCGGGCATCTCCGCCCTCGCCACCGCTTATGACGTCCAGTTCTGGCGGCCTGAAACGGGCATCGCCAACGGCGGTGATGGCTTGGTGGACATCGATGGCAATCCAAGCACCGTCGGCGATGGTGGCTGGGCACCGCTCATCAGTTCCCCGGACTTCCCTGAATATGTTTCCCTGACCGGAGCCTTCAGCGGAGCGGCGGCAGCCGTTCTGAACCAGTACGCGGGCTCCTCTTACGCCTTCACCTTGGCGGGCGACATCGATGGCGATGGCAATGGAGACCTCATCCGCAACTTCTCGGGCTTTGCCCAAGCCTCCCAGGATGCCGCGATGAGTGGTGTTTATGCTGGCACGCAGTTCGCCTCGTCCTCCATCGACGGCGCTTCCATGGGCACGCAGATCGGTGAGGACGTCACGCAGAACTTCTTCCAAAACGTGCCTGAGCCCTCAGGCATCTTGCTGACCATGCTTGGTCTAGGCTGGTGTGGCGCCCGTCGCCGTCGTGCCTCAGGCTGCTAACGATCAAAACAGGGATTTGACCGAGTTCATCCCCTCGCCAAACGCCTCCATCATTTCGCGCACGAACGGGCCGGCCTTGCTCCATGCCACGGCGATCAATGACAGCCACGCGATGCCGTTGATCACGATCAGGACCGTCGTCAACACTTCCACCCAGCGTGGCCAGCAGGTCAGATAGCCATGTTCATCAGTCTTCCGGCAAAAGATCCGCGCTGAAAAAATGGCATGTGCCGCACGCCAGAGCAGGGGAGGGAAGATCACGAATCCCACGGCCAGCCATATCAGCACCTGTCCAGCACGCTGATCCAAAGGCACCCGCTCGTAGTCGCGGTAGCGCACGGTCCGCCGTCTTGGCAGCAGGCCAGAAGAGTTCTTCTCACGAGATTCAGGAGCGTCATCCGCGGCCATCTCATGGAGCGATGCGACGGGATGCCACTGCTGCTCACCGTCACGCATCACCAGATCGCCATGCGAAATGGAACCATACGCCAGAAAATTCCGCAGGTCGTCCAAGGTGCAGGGGCCGAGAGTCTTCTGACCTTTCGCAATGTAATAGGCGGGCGTCACGGGTCGGGAGGAAACGTTAATTACAAGAATAGTCGCATTCCTGATGATCATGCAACCAAAGTCATTTTCACCTTTGTGAACCATCGTCAGGTCCTCATCTTCAATCGCCCGGAAGCATGAAGGGACTTCTCCAACAATACCAACGACAGCGTGCCACCGGAGCTCGAAGGACGGTGAAATGCCCCATCGTTGGTCTTGGCGTGCTTTTGATCTAAGTTTTGGTCCGCCACGCCAGTTTCACTCGCCCATGCCTACCGTCACCCTCACCTACGAGACCCCGCAGTTCCTTCAAAAACTCCTTGGGAACGACCTCGCCACGCTTCGTGGCATCGGAGAGGCTTTTGGCGTCCATCTCACCTCGCGCGAGGCATGGGTGAAGATCGATGGCGAGAACGATCACCACATCTCGCAGGCACGTGATGTCTTCGTCCAGCTCGAACGCGTGCGCCGCCAGGGCGGGGATGTCACGCCGGCCATGATCCGCCTCGTCACCGAAAGCGTGCAGCGTGATGCGGGTGATTCGCCCGCGGAGGCCATCCTTCATCTCAAACTGCTTTCCACTGGCAAAAAGCCGCCGGTGCTCGCGAAGACACGCGGTCAGATCGCTTACGTGCAGGCGATGCGGCAAAGCGAAGTCGTGTTCGGCGTCGGCCCCGCCGGCACGGGCAAGACCTATCTCGCCATGGCGCAGGGCCTTCATCTGCTGCGTGAAAAAGTCGTTCAACGTCTCGTGCTCACGCGTCCGGCCGTCGAGGCGGGCGAGGCGCTTGGCTTTCTTCCGGGCGATTTGAAGGAGAAGATCTTTCCTTACCTTCGTCCGCTCTACGATGCCCTTTACGACATGCTTGAGCCCGACGAGGCCGAGCGTCTCATCGAACGTGGGGCCATCGAGATCGCGCCGCTGGCTTACATGCGCGGCCGCACCTTGAAGAATGCCTTCATCATCCTCGATGAGGCACAAAACACCACGACCGAGCAGATGCTCATGTTCCTCACGCGTCTCGGAGAAGGAGCTCGCTGCGTCATCACGGGTGATCCATCCCAGATCGACCTCCGCCGCGGCGTCCGCTCGGGACTGCGCGAAGCCGTCGAGGTGCTGCAAAACGTCGAAGGTGTGCAGTTCATCCAGTTCCTCGCCAAGGATATTGTCCGTCTTCCGGTCGTGCAGCGCATCATCGAGGCTTACGATGCGGCACGCTCGAGCCGGGAGTAATTCGAGCGTTGACCGCGTCGGAGGTATTTCGTAGTCTCGCGGGCATGCGCACCTCAAACCCCACGCTGAACGACTCCGTATTTGAACGCTCCCGGGCCGATGCCCTCCCTGGTGCCACGATGACCTTGAATGGCACCGTCTTTAAAACGGGCGTGCTCACGCTCCTGCTCGTCACCGCGGCCAGTTGGACTTGGAAGATCGCCATGGGCGACACATCCGCTCCCGAGTGGTTTTCCAAAGCGTGGACCTTTGGCTGGATCGTGCCGGCCGTGCTCGCGCTGATCATCTCCTTCGCGCCCAAGACCGCACCGGCGCTCGCGCCGCTTTATGCGATCACGAAGGGCCTCGTGGTCGGTTTGATCTCCGCGATGTATGAACGGCAGTTTGGCGGCATCGTGCTCACCGCCGTGATGCTGACCTGCGGCGTGCTCTTTGCCCTGCTTGCGGCCTACAGCACCGGACTCATCAAACCGAGCGAGAACTTCAAGCTCGGCATCTTCGCCGCGACGATGGGCGTGGCGCTGTTTTACCTCGCCACGTGGGTGCTGGCGATGTTTGGCATTCATGTGCCGGGCCTCTTCGGCAATGGCTGGATCGGCATCGCCTTCTCCGGCTTTGTCGTGGTGCTGGCGGCGCTGAACCTCGTGCTCGACTTTGACTTCATCGAGAATGGCTGCGCCGCGGGCGCTCCGAAGCACATGGAGTGGTATGCGGCCTTTGGCCTGCTCGTCACGCTCGTGTGGCTCTACCTCGAAATCCTGCGCCTGTTGTCCAAGTTGCGCAGCCGCGACTGATTCCATCCCTTTCCCATCCACCATGAAAACAACACTCCTCGCCCTCTTTGCCCTCACCACCGCCTCGCTGGCCAATCCAGAGATCGCCAACATCATCACGCAAGAATACGGCGTCGCCGTCACGGAAGGCATCCTGCTCCTGCAGGCTCCTGCCAGCGCTGGCGAGCCCGTTAAATGGACGGTGTATGCCCGCGATCCCTTCCGCCGTGGCGAGTTGCTTCGCTCCGAGATCACGCAGCAGAACCGCAGTTGGGTCGTGAAGCCTGCCGGGGCAGGGGACAACCTCCTGCGTGCCACGCCTCCGGCCACGCTGGCCTTCAACCGTGTGAAGGTGCGCTCGCCCGAGGCTCGCAGCATCGCCGCGCGTGCCGCGGTGGAGTCGAAGACCAGCTTTGCCACCATCGAGTATCAACTCGCCTGCAACAATCCGGCCGCCGCGCCTGAGTGGGGCCTCGCCCTGCTCAACGACACGGGCATGGAGGTGGGCTTTGTCCTCATCAATGCTGAGACAGGTGCCATCACGCACCAGCAGTGGGCCAGCCAGATCGGCCTGCTGCCTTCGCAGGGCGGACCGCAGACAGGCGACAAAGGCGCTCGCGCCGCGCAGGATGTGAAGGACGCCGCCCGTCGTGCTTGGAACTGGACGGACGATGCTCGCAAGGAGACCAAGAGTTTCTTCAAAGAGCTCTTCCGCCGCTGATTGATTCGCATTGAAACAGCATGACTCACGAAGAGCGGGAAGACCTCCCGCTCTTTTTTATGATTCACGGCATACGAAGGCAAATTTGTGCTTGCCAGATCGTCGGGACGCGCCACTATCAGCGCCCTCAACCCCGCGGGTGTAGCTCAGTGGTAGAGCACTTCCTTGCCAAGGAAGATGTCGCGCGTTCGAATCGCGTCACCCGCTCCACTTTCATCAAGAAAGTGGTCTTCCTCCCCAACACAAGGAACACGCATGTTTGTCTGGTCGAAACTCTCCGCCGAAAAGTGGGCGGATGCCTGGGAAGAGCGCTTTGCCGGCGCCACGGATCTCACGCTCGTCATCACCACCGTCCCCGGTCGCCGCACCATCCGCGTCGAGGCCTACTGCCCCAAGAAAACACGGGCGCTGGCCATTCAAAAGATGTGGGGCGGCTCCGTGCGCGAGCTGAAGAGCCAAAACTGGGCCGCCATGGCCTCGAAGGCCACACCACCGCTGAAAGTGCGCGATCGCTTTCTCATCGTCACCGAGCGTTCCGAGGCCGGTCTGGCCCGTTTGCGCCGCGAGTATCCCGGTCGTGATCTGATCTCCATCCCCGCGGACATGGCCTTTGGCACCGGGCATCACGAGACGACCTCCTCCGTGATGCGTTTGCTCGTTGATCTGGCCGCTGAACTCAACAAAGCGGGCAAACCGTGGACGCTGGCCGATCTCGGCTGCGGCAGCGGCATCCTCGCCATCGCCGCTGAAAAGCTCGGCGCGAAACGCGTGTGGGGCTGCGACTACGATCCGCAGGCCGTGCGCATCTCCAAAGAGAACGCCAAGCGCAACGGCACGCCCAAGTCACGCTTCACCAAGCTCGACGTGCTCGAATGGGAGCCCGCCGAGCAATGGGACATCGTCGCCGCGAACATCTTCCATGATGTGCTCGAGGCCGCTTTTCCTGCTCTCGCCCGTTCCGTGGCCCCCGGCGGCACCTTGATCCTCTCCGGCATCCTTCACACCCAGGCCGCCACCTGCCTCGCCGCCGGCCAAAAGTCCGGCTTCAAAGCCGATCGCATCCTCCGCAAAGGCAAATGGGTCACCATGATCGGCCACATCGCCGCCAAGGCCGTGCGAAAACGCAGCGGGCGATAGCATCGAGACGAGGTGATGCCCAAAATGTGCTTCACAAAAGCACTTCAGCCATGTCACCATCCTCGCATGAAACTGTGTTTGCTGGCATTGTCGATCACAGCAGGGGCTGTCTATGCTCAAGGCTTGCCTCTTGAGCAGCAACTGGAGCGTCTTCCGGTAAGCCAGACCTTTTTTCATGAGATCGAGCTCACCGACTTTGCCGAGGAACTCCGCCATCTCAGTCAGCGACCAGCAACAGGTGATAAGGCAGCCTCGTCGATCAACTTCGTCCTGCTTGCCAGCAGCAAGGAAACCTTCTCGATGCCTTCACGAGACCTTTCATTGCGGGAATTGCTTCAGCTCGGATGCGAAGCCTTCAAGGTAAAGGCCGTGTTTGAGCCTCATGCCGTGCTGATCGTGCCTCTCGATCATGCGTTCATCAATCCACTGACCGATGCCAAGGACGCCAAAGGTCAGGAAGCCATTTGGCGACGCCGTTACAAACCCACCGTGCAGTTTGAGGACGTCAGCATCGAGGAGGCGTGTGAGTATCTGGGCACCAGTATCCGCTCCGTCTGCGACCCGCCGCTAGATCAAGTGCCGTTCAATCTAGTCCTGAAAAGCACCGCAGATGCCTCCTCGCGGAAGCTTTCGATCGATGTCCGTGCTGTGCCTATCCACGATGCTTTGCGCTATATCGGCGAGCTCTCCGGACTGGAGTTGAGGTATCATGCCAACGCCGTTGTGCTAAGCCCGCCCGGAGACCGCTTCATTCACGCGGAGCTTCCACGCCATTCGGCAGCCAAGCAGCGAGCCGACAAAATCGTTTTGCCGACGGTGGAGTTTGTCGATGCTTCGCTGGAGGACGTGGTGAGCTTTGTGAGGCTGAAATCCAAGCAGCTCGATCCATCAGGGAAGGATGTGCCAATCGTTGTGAAGCCCGGTCTGAAAGCGTCCAAGCACTGCGACCTCAGCCTTCGGAGCATGAACGTATCTGAGGTGCTGCGTTACGCGGCAGCCTTGATGGAGGTGAAATTGACCGCGGACGACCAAAGCTTCATTTTTGCCGAACAGTGAAGCCTCCCGAACTTCATCATTCGGAGTTCCTTGTTCGACATTCGATATTCGTTCGCAGCCTCACAGCGACACGCCGCGCTTCCACGGCAAAAAGTCATCCTGACCTAGCGCCACGGCTTTCGGCATATACTCGCCGCTCGCAGTCGCGATGACGAGGTCGAAGACTTCTTCGCCGCATTGCTCGACGGTTTTTTCGCCGGTGATGATGGGGCCGCAATCGTAGTCGATGATGTCCGGCATGCGCTTGGCGAGCGTCGTGTTCGTGGAAAGTTTCAGCGTGGGGCACACAGGATTGCCGGTGGGCGTGCCGAGGCCGGTGGTGAAGAGGATCATCGTGCAGCCAGCGCCTGCGAGAGCAGTGGTGGACTCGACATCGTTGCCCGGCGTGCAGCACAGCGTGAGACCGCCGCCCTGGCGGATGGGCTCCGCATAGTCGGTGACATCCACGATGGGCGCGTTGCCGCCTTTCTTCGCAGCTCCGGCGGACTTGATGGCATCGGTGATGAGGCCGTCGCGGATGTGCCAGCAAGGGCCGATCTCCACCCTGACGTTCGCGTTCCGGCCTGCTCTGCGGCACTCGGGGGGTTCTTTCCTTCCCCGGAATCCGCTGGTGTCGGGGCAGATCGCGCTGTCTCTGAGCCTGCCGATATCCGCCGGGTTGTTCGTCCAGATGGCGTGGCAGGCAAATGCCACCGACCTCGGGTACGACGCGACTTCCACGGTGCTCATCGAGGTCGATGCGGGACTCGCGGGGCTCAGGGAGTCTCAGGCGCCGCATCGCTTCCACACGCGCGCCGCGCGGCCGCCGGGGCTCTTGGCTCCGCAGCGGCAAAACACCGGCGCATAGGACGCATCGTCAGGATCTCTTGAAGCCTGACACACA
>CALMTT010000142.1 GCA_937872615.1 uncultured Verrucomicrobiaceae bacterium
CAGGGCATGGCGCAAGCGAACGCGAGCTGCAACGGGTGGACGTCGAACCAGGGCAACCAGAACGCGCAGGTCGGCCACACCGACTCGTCGACGTCGGCCAACGCGACCGATCGCTGGAACGCGGCGCACACCGTGGCCTGCACCCAGCAAGCGATCATGAACGCGAACGGCGCGGGCCGCATCGCGTGTTTCGCCACGAGCTGAGCGTTGGAGCTCGACTCGGCGCTCTCGCTGCTCGAGGATGAGGGCCTCGTCGGGGTCGAGGTCGAATCGCCCGATCACCGGGCGGTTTTCGGCGGCGGCACCCATCGAGCTCATGTCCGCCGGCGGCACGAAACCGTTGGCCGGTGGCATCGCGCCGAAGTCGAGGAAGAACTTGAACGGGTGGGCCTCGATGGTCTCCACCGCGCCGGTCTGGCGATTCACTGTTTGCATCGAAATGGGCCTCAACGTGCCGTGCATCGCTTCGTCGAGCGTGACGAGCATGTCGCCCTCGATGTCGTGACCGCGGCTCGCACGGCCTTTGCGGGGTGTTTTGGGCACAAACTCATCGTCGAAGCCATAGCGGGCTCCACCGCCGAAATACTGCTCGAAGAAGTCACTGAAGCCCGTGCCGCCAAAATGGAACTCCTGATCGGAACCGGCACCGGGATGCGGCGCGGCCTCCTGCTGCCAGTTGGCGCCGAGGCGGTCGTATTTGACCCGCTTTTCAGGATCGCTGAGCACCTCGTTGGCCTCGTTGATCTCCTTGAACTTCTCCTCCGCGGTCTTTTTGTCCTTCGCCGTATCCGGGTGGTATTGGCGGGCGAGTTTGCGAAAGGCCTTCTTGATGTCGTCCGCGCTTGCCTCACGCGGAACACCCAAGATGGCATAGTAGTCTTTGAAGCTGGCTGGCATGATGAACAACAAACGTCGTTCAAGAGTGCCGTCATTGGTGTTTCCTTGGCATTCTTTGATCCTGTGAAGCCGCAACTTTGATCTCGCGGAGAACGTTGCAAGGTAGCCGACCATGACCACCGCCACCGCAGACTCATCCCCCCGTGCCTGCTGGCTCAGGGAAGAAGGTGCGGTGATCCTCGAATTAAGCGGTGACTGGCGGCGCGGTGGCCCCGAGGTGGTCATCATGGGTGATCAGCCTAGCCAAGCGACGGACCGCTATGAGGCAAAGGGCCTCGGAGCCTTTGATTCCACCCTGCCCGCGTTTCTGCTGGCGCACCTGCGTGCTCATCCGCCTGCGGCAGGAGCCTCGCCATCCTTTGAAGGACTACCGCCCAATCTTCGCGGCCTGCTCGAGCTGGCTCTCGCGGTGCCGGAGGAGATCGTGGCGCAAAGCGCGAAGCCTGCGTCCTTCACGACGAGGCTGGGAAAGCTCTCGCTGAGGGCGTGGAAGAGCACGCTGGATGTCATCGAATTCGTGGGGCAGTGCTCGCTCTCGGTGGGGCGCTTTGTTTCCGGCCGCGCCCGCTTCCGCACGCCTGATCTGTGGCTCAGCGTGCAGGAATGCGGCATCGAGGCGCTGCCCATCGTGACGCTCATCAGCTTCCTCATCGGCATGATCCTGGCCTTTGTGGGCAATGCGCAGCTCACGAATTTCGGCGCAAACCTCCTCGTGGCCGACCTCGTGGCCATCGCCATGGTGCGCGAGATGGGCGTGGTGATGACCGCCATCATCATGAGCGGGCGCACCGGCGCTGCCTTTGCCGCGCACATCGGCAGCATGAACGCGAACGAGGAGATCGACGCGCTGCGAACCTCCGGCTTTGATCCCTTTGACTACCTCGTGCTGCCGCGGCTGCTGGCGCTGGTGCTCATGATGCCCATCCTCACGATCTACTCGAACGTCGTTGGCATCATCGGCGGCATGATGGTGGGCTCGTTTGTCGGCATCCCCACGGTGCTGTTTTGGAACGAGACGCTGCTCTCCATCAATCTCACCAACTCCTCGCTCGGCGTGATCAAGAGCGTCTTCTTCGGCGTGGCGATCGCCATCAGCGGCTGCATGCAGGGCATGCGTGCCGGGCGATCCTCCGCTGCGGTGGGCGAGGCCACCACGCATGCCATCGTGGCCGCCATCACCTGGGTAGTCGTGCTCGACTCCGCCTTCGCCGCCGTCTTCACCATCCTGAACATCTGACCATGCCCGCGAAAATCAGCGCCCACGATCTCACCATGGCCTACGGGCCCGTGGTGATCATGCGCGACCTGGAGTTCGAGGTGAAGGACAAGGAGATCTTTGTCATCATGGGTGGCAGCGGTTGTGGCAAGAGCACGCTGCTGCGGCATCTCGTGGGCCTCATGGAGCCCGCGAAGGGCCGCATCCTCTATGACGGGCAGGATTTCACCGCCGCGAGCAGCGAGGAGCGCGCCCGCTTCATCAAGCGCTTCGGTGTGATGTATCAATGGGGTGCCTTATGGTCCTCACTCACGCTCGGCGAGAACATCGCCATGCTCATCGAGGAGGCTGGCAAGCTGCCGCTAAAGACCGTGCGCGACCTCGTGGCCTACAAACTCTCGCTCGTGGGCCTCGCGGGATATGAGGACTACTATCCGGCGCAGTTGAGCGGCGGCATGAAGAAGCGTGCCGGCATCGCTCGTGCCATGGCGCTTGATCCGGACATCCTCTTTCTCGACGAGCCGAGCGGCGGTCTCGACCCTCTCAGCGCGAAGCGGCTCGATGATCTCATCCTGCGCCTGCGTGACAGCCAGGGCTGCACCATCGTCATCGTCACGCACGAGCTCGCCAGCATCTTTGGCATTGCGGATACCGCGCTGTTCCTTGATCCTGCCACCCACATGCAAGGAGCCCTCGGCAACCCCAAACACCTCCGAGAACACTCCGACAACCCTGCCGTGCGTCTTTTCCTCAATCGCGGCCTCGCTCCGAATCCTCTCTCATGAGCAAAAAAGCCAGCCCCACCATGATTGGACTCTTCACGCTCGGCGGCCTGCTGCTCGCCGGTGCCGCGCTCGTGCTGCTGGGAGCCGGGAAGTTCTTCGAGAAGACCGCAAACATCATGCTCTACTTCGACAAAAGCGCCGACGGGCTGCTGGTGGGCTCCGAGGTGCGCTTTGGCGGCGTGCGTATCGGCCGTGTGAGCTCGATCAATGTGCTCGTGGACCCGAAGGAGAACCGCAAAATCATCCCGATCCTCGTCGAGATCTCCTCACGCCAGCTCGCCGCAGCCGGCGCCACCAATGGCGGCGGCATTGACTTCACCACCGAGGCCGGTGTGCAGGCCGCCGTGGCCAGTGGTCTGCGGGCCCGCATGAAACAGATGAGCTTCGTGACCGGCCAGATGAACATCGAATTCGACATCGTGCCGGATGATCCTGGCCTTGTCTTCGAGCCGCCGGAGAAGCCGCCTTATCCCGTCGTGCCCACCGTGGGCACCGAGCTCGACGAGCTCATGCTCAGCATCAGTGATGGCTTGAAGAAGCTGAACACCATCGACCTCTCTGGCCTCATGAGCGAGCTGCGGGCCACGCTGACCAGCGCCAAGACGCAGATCGACGCCCTGAAGATGAAGGAGATCAACGACAACCTCACCACCATCACCGAGGACGTGCGCAAGCTCACCGGCAGCGAAAAGCTCGGCAAGGCCATCGACAACCTCGACACGGCTCTGGCGAACCTCAAAGACTTCACCGAGAAGGCAGACAAGGGCATCACCCCTGTGCTGGCTGATCTGGAGAAGGCCGTGCAAAAGGCCAACACGGCCTTCACCCAGCTCGAAACGGCTTCATCGGACATTTCCAAGGCCGCAAACCCTCGCGCTCCTGTGTTGATGCGGCTCCAACTCGTGCTGGAAGAGGCCGAGCATGCGGCCCGTGCGATCAAAGAACTGGCCAACGACCTCAAGCGCAATCCCAACTCCCTCCTCCTCGGCAAGGAAAGCAAGCCATGAAGACCCGCGCCCTGCTTTTCATGCTCGCGTGTGCCGGGTGCAGCCAGTTGATGCCCGTGAAGGACAAGGCCGTGCATCACCTGCTGGAACCCCTCGCGCCAGATCGGCCGCTAAAAGCCGCAACGCCCGCCATCGCCGTGAATCGAGCCTCTCTTCCGAGTTACCTCGACGCCGAGTCGCTTGTTGTCCGTCGGGATGGAGTGCTCGTCACGAGTGACATCGACCTTTGGGCCGAGCCTCTCGACGACGGCATCTCACGCGTCATCGCCGCCAATTTGAGCCGCCTCACGGGCTCGATGAACATTCAGCCGGTGCAGCGCTTCACCACGCTCGATTACACCCACCTGCTGGAGTTGCGTGTCTCGCAGTTCGAAGGCGACACGGCAGGCCAAATGCTGCTGCGCGGCGCATGGCGGCTGCAGCCCGTGACGGGCGATGAGGTCGCGGAGCACGCCTTTCGCATCAACGTTCCCATGCCGCCCGATTCATCCGATGCGAAAAGCCGCGTGAAAGCCATGAACGAAGCTCTCCTGCGTCTTGCACGCGAGATCTCGATGCCGTGAGTGGCTGGCGAGCAATTGCAGCCCCTTAAACGGCAAGCGGCGGCAAGACAGCAACCGCGTTCCGATGTTTGCTGAACTCATGAAAGCCAAACCCAGTTCCGTCTCGGCCGCGAAGAAGAAAAAGGGGGCCACGACCGGTGTCACCGCCATCATCAAGACACCCAAAAAGGCCCTCGCCGGCCCGATTGACACCAACGAGAAGCCCGGTGCCCGTGGTGACCACGGCAGCCCCAGCCGCGGCGAGATCCGCAAGACAACGCATCGCGTCATGGGCTCCCGCCAATCCCAAAAGCCCGTGGAGCGCTCGAATCAAGCACGCAAGAAGCGCGGCTGATTCATCGCATCAGCATTGCCGCCATGCAGGCGGTGCAGTAGCAGGCCAGCAAACCGCCGAGCATCGCCTTGAAGCCGAGCTTCGCGAGGTCTGCCCGACGCTCCGGCACGAGGGCACCGATGCCGCCGATCTGGATGGCGATGCTGGCGAAGTTCGCAAAACCACACAGCGCGTAGGTCATGATCTCCGCCGTGCGTGGCGTGAGGGCGTTCGCCTTGATCTGATCGCCGAGATGCAGGTAGGCGATGAATTCATTCAACACGACTCGCTCGCCGAGCAAAGCGCCCGCCTTGCCACACTCATCCCACGAGATGCCCATCAGCCAGGCACAGGGGGCATTCAGCCAGCCCAGCAGCACATTCAGCGGCTGCGGCACGCTTTGACCGCACAGGCGCAGGCCGAGCGAGAGCAGGTAATTCGCCAGCGCCACCACGGCCACAAAGGCCACGAGCATGGCGAGCACGTTGATGGCGAGCTTCATGCCATCGCTGGCTCCGTGGCAAAGCGCATCGAGGGCGTTCACGGTCTCGCGTTCGATGGGCTTGTTTGCGCCATGGGCCGTTTCGCTCTCCTCGGTCTCGGGCAGGAGGATTTTCGCCATCATCATGGCCGCAGGCGCACTCATCACACTCGCGGTCAGCAAGTGCCCGGCCGAAACGCCAAACGAAACATAGGCCGCCAGCACTCCGCCAGCGATCGTCGCCATGCCGCCGACCATCAGGCACAGCAACTCACTCCGCGTCATCTTGGAAAGGTAGGGCTTGATAACGAGCGGAGCCTCCGTCTGGCCCATGAAGATATTCGCCGCTGCCGCGAGCGTCTCGCTGCCGCTGGTGTGCATCACGCGGCGCATCACCCATGCCGCGCCCTTCACGATCCATTGCAGCACGCCGAAGTGGTACAGCAGCGAGGAGAGCGCGGAGACCAGGATGATGCTGCCCGTGATGATCAGCGCCACCACCGGTGCGTCCGTTTTGCCAAACACAAACGCCATGCCCTCATCGGCGAAGCTCAGCAGCTTGCGGAAAGCCTTGTCGAGCCACGCGAAGAAGGTCTCGCCGCTCTTCGTGCGCAGCATCAGCCATCCAAAGACGAATTGCAGCGCCACCCCGCTCACCACGAGGCGCCAGGGAAAGCGGCGACGGTTCTCCGACAGCAGCCATGCCATCGCCACAAACGCCACGAGACCCAAGATCGAGACAAATCGCTCCATGGGCCGCGAGGCTAGCGGCCCGCGGAAGCTGCGGCAACCTCGAACTCCCTCTTGAAACTTGAAACGTGAAACTTTAAACCAACCCACCCCGCCATGCCCACCACCTACCACATCGTCCCGACCGCCGCCCACAACGACCTCGTCCGCGCCGCCTACCTCCATCGCGGCTACACCGCCGCCGAGGCCGACGACGCCGCGCGGTTCTGCGAAATGGCCTCCGCGCATGGCATTCGCACTCACAACGCCATCAAGGCCCTCCACCTCGATCACCTTTTCGGCAGCGCCACCGGCGGCTGCAAGCCCGGTGCCGAGATCGAGGTCATCGAGAAGAAATTCGCCGCCAGCGAGGTGTGGGATGGCAAGCTGAAGCTCGGTCAAAGCGTGGCCTTCCGTGCCATGGAGCGCTGCATGGAGCTCGCCGACAAATACGGTGTGGGCCAGGTCAGCGTGGACAATGCCTTCCACTACCTCTGGGGCGGCGGCTACGTCATGGACGCCGCGAAGAAAGGCTACATCGCCTACACGAACTGCACCTCCACTCTCGGCGAGGTCGTTCCTTTCGGCGGCAAGTTCCCCGTCCTCGGCACCAATCCGCACTCCTGGGGCATCCCCACGCAGGACGCCTGCGGTTTCCCCGTCGTGATTGATTGGGCCACCTCCACCGTCGCCATGGGTCGCGTGCAGCAGCTCAAGCGTGAAGGCAAGCCGCTGCCTCCCGGCGCTGCCGTGGACAAGGACGGCAAGCCCACCACCGATGCGAACGAAGCCGCGTGGCTGCTTCCTTTCGGCGCGCACAAAGGCTACGGCCTCTCGTTGCTCATTGAAATCATGGGCGGCATGATCGGCGGCTCGCTGCCCACCCTTCGCGGCGGCGGCGGTCATCCCGACATCAAATCGCAGCCTTTCCCCGCCGGTGAAAAGCGCACCAGCAGCTTCTACTTCCAGGTCATTCATCCCGATGCCATCAGCAGCGGCCGTTTCGCCCAGGGCCGCACCTTTGCGCAGAACGTCAAAGCCGTGATCGACGACATCCTCGGCCATGGCAACGAAGCCTGCATGCTCCCCGGCCAGCCCGAGGCCCAAAACGCCGCCCACACCGCCAAAGCCGGCGGCCTTCTCTTCACCACCGCCGAAGTCGAAGCACTGAATGAGATCGCCGAGGAGTGTGGAAAGCCAAAATTCGAGGTGGCCTCGCTGAAAACCTACGAGTGCTGATGCTCTCATCGACGGGACAGAAAAGACCGAAGGGACACAAAGGACTCCTGTCCCTTCTGTCCCTTCTGTCCTTTTCGTCCCTTTCTGCCATCGAGAACCGCTTCGACTTCGAATCGGTCCAAATGGCCACGAAGTTCCGGCTCAGCCTGCACGCTGAAAACCGCGAAACCGCCGAAAAAGCCGCGGAGGATGCCTTCGAGCATGTGGCAGCCCTCACATCCGTTTTTTCCGACTACGAGCCCTACTCCGAACTCAACCGCCTGAATGCCACGAAGCCCAGCGTGCCCTTCAAAGCCAGCCCGGAGCTTCTCGACATTGTCACCCGCTCACTCGAAATCTCCAAACTCACCGATGGAGCCTTCGACATCACTTGCGGCAACGTCACGCGGCTCTGGCGCAGCATGAAAAACCGCAAGCAACTGCCGCCGCCGGATCGTCTCGCCACCGCAAAGGCCGCCATGGACTGGAAGGCTGTGAAGGTCGATGCCCAAGCCAGCACCATCACGCTCACCAAGCCCGGAATGCTCCTCGACCTCGGCGGCATCGCCAAAGGTTACGCCGCCGACTCGGTGCTCAAACGCCTGCGTGAGCGGCACCACCTCCCCCGCGCCCTCGTCATCGCCGGTGGCGACATCGCCATCGGCGATCCACCACCGGGCAAAGAAAGCTGGGAGGTCAGGCTCCGCACCTACATCGCGCCCATCGGCGGCGGCGCGGAGAAGCTCGAATCTGTGCAGCTCAAGAACGCCGCCGTCTCCACTTCGGGCGATCTTTACCAAGCCATCATCATCGAGGGCAAACGCTACGCCCACATCATCTCGCCCAAGTCCGGGCTCGGTCTCACCGACACCATCTCCTGCTCCGTCATCGCCACCGACGCCACCACCAGCGATGCTCTCGCTACCGCGATGGTCGTGCTCGGCAAAGAAAAGGGCTCGGAGATCGCGAAACAGATTCCCGGCATCACGCTGCGGTGGAGCGAGTGAGGCCTCAAAACGACAGCGTCATCATCATGCCCAGCACGGTGGCATTTGGTGTTCCGCTTTGAGGATTGTAGATGCGTTGAAACGTCGGCTGCAGCCACATCCACGGAGCGAGCTGCGCCTTGTAAGTCAGCTCCACGGCCGTTTCCGCGCTGCTGGTGAGACCGCCGCCTGATCGTGTGGCCTGCACAAAGCTGTTTGAGAGCTGCGAATACGTTGCCGCCACGCCCCACATGTCCGCACTGCGAAAGCCGCGGCCGGTGAATCCGCCTTCAATCGTGAAGCCGACCATGCTGCGCCCTGGATGAATCACCCGACCACTGCGCACGAAGGTCGTCAGCCGGTCCGGTGCATCTTTGCCGATGCCCGCGAGCAGCGTCTGATCGAGCATCGCGTAGAAGTGGCCATTGCCATGCACCATCGCGCCCGTGGCATTCACCGGCGTGAGGCCCGTGTCCCATCCACCGCCCAGTTTCAACGTGCCCGGACGACCTGCGATGGTATGCGTTCGCGCCACTTCGAGCAGCATCGCAGCACCATCATCGGTGCCGAGACGCGTGTTTGCCACGCGACGGTTGCCTTTCTCACCGCCGGTGTCGCCATCATAAATGCCCGCTTTGAGGTCGTAGCGGTCCGTCACCTGCCACTCGCCCATGAAACCGAGTGCGGACACCGGATAGACCGGCGCGGAGAAGTTCATGTTCCAGGTCTGAATAGGCCCAAAAGCCGAGTTCACGAAGAGATTGGCCGATTGCGACATCATGAAATCCGTGTCGAGGGACATCCAGCCCGCCACGAGGCGCAGCTTGTCATTCAGCAGCTTTTGCTGAAGCCAGATGTGGAAGGGCCGCACGGTGTTCACCATGCCCTGAATGTTGCTGACTTCGTTGATGTTGCCGATGTAGGCCATCGACGATGCGCTGCGGCCCTGCACCCACAGCACTTCCGCCTGAAACATCGCGCCCTTCCAGCCCATGAGCGTGTTCAAATCAGCCATCATCGAAACATCAAGGAGTCCCTGCCAGTTCGTGCCCTGGCGAAAGCCACCCTGCACATTGCTCATGAACGAACCCATGTAGCTGGCCTGGAATGCCACGCCAAGCTTCGAGAGTTGCTCCTCTTCTTTTTTCCAGTTCTCCACCCAAGCCGAATGCGCCTGCAACATGCCCGGCACCAACACAAGCCCACACGCGATGGCTGCGCGGAGGGATGAACGAATGAAAGCACGTGAGAAACTCATGAAGCGCCCAGTGCTAGGGCAACCGCCCTAGTTTGTCCAGCCTCTCGCCCGAAGAAGGCCCGGCCTGCGGCCGTTATCATGCGCCGCATGAAACGCCTTCTTCTCCCTCTGCTACTCACCACCTCCGCCTGGTCGCAAAACGCAGCTTTGAAGGCCGGAGCGGCCGCGGTGGACATCACGCCGCAGATTTTCCCGCTGAACATGCCCGGTGGCTTCAGCGCCAACATGGCGGAGAAGGCTCACGATCCACTTCACTCGCGTGCGCTGGTGCTTTCCGATGATCGCACGACGCTTGCGATGGTCGTGGTGGATAACTTGGGCGCAGGGCCGGAAGTGCTCGATGAGGTCAAAAGCATCGCTGCGGGCAAAACAGGCATTCCGGTCGATAAGATGCTCATCTGCTCCACGCACACGCACAGCGGCTCCAGCCTCAACACCCGCACGGAGGCCGCTGCGGCGTATCGGAAGCTCTTTGTCGAGGGCGTGGCCGATTCCATCGTGCAGGCCCACGCGGCGCTAAAGCCCGCGAGTGTCGGGGGGGCGTCGCACCCGCTTCCCGATGAGGTCTTCAACCGTCGCTGGTATCTGAAGCCGGGGAAGATGCCGCTGAATCCCTTCGGCAAGCTCGATGCCGTCAAGATGAACCCCGGCACCAGCCCCGACGTGCTCGATCATCCCGCCGGCCCCACCGATCCGGACATCACGGTCATTTCCGTCCAAGATACGAAGCGCATGCCGATGGCGGTGTTCGCGAATTACTCGCTTCACTACGTCGGCGGAGCGCCCGCAGGCGAGGTTTCAGCGGATTACTATGGCGAATACGCCCGCCTGATGCCCTCGCGACTGCGGAGCAATGGCAAGCTGGTAGCCATGATGTCGAACGGCACCTCCGGTGACATCAACAACACACCCTTCACCGTCATCCGCCCGCCTCGCGAGCCCTTTGAGCAGATCCGGATCGTGGCGCAAAAGGCCGCCGACGCGACTTGGTTCGCCCTGAAGAAGATCGACAAGCATCGCGCCGATGCCCCGCTCGCCATGCTGCAGCGGGAGGTGACACTGAAGTATCGGCGTCCCTCCGAGGAAGACGTGCAGGCCGCGAAAGCCGTGCGAGCCGTGAAGGACAAGGCGGAGATCGAGAAGCTCCCACGCCTCGCTCAAAACTACGCCGGCAGCGTCATCAGCGCCGCCGAGCGCCCCGAGGAAACGATCACCGTGAAGATCCAAGCCATCCGCATCGGCGACCTCGCCGTGTGCGCGATCCCTTTCGAGACCTTT
>CALMTT010000143.1 GCA_937872615.1 uncultured Verrucomicrobiaceae bacterium
CAATGGCAAAGGTGGCGTCGGCAAAAGTTTCTTCGCCGTGAACTTCGTCCAATTCCTGAAGGACAAGGGCATCGCTCATGTAGCGATTGATTCCGACAACGAGAACTCGACGTTGAAGCGATTTCACCCGGACGCCCATTTTCTCGACCTCGACAACCGTCGCGAAATGGACGGCATTTTCGCCGCGTTGGAGAAATCGCAGCTCGTGGTGATGGATTGCCGGGCAGCCTCCACGGATTTGTTCATTGAATACTTTGCGGAGATTGACTTGCCCGCCGTGCTCGCGGCGATGGGCGCGAAGCTCACTCTCATCATGCCCGTCAATCACGAGGCCGACAGCGTTGACCAGGTGCAGCGGCTGGCCGACCAGTTTGGCAAGCAGGCAGGTTACATCGTCGTGCGCAACGCGGCGCACAGCGACAGTTTCACGCTGTTCGAGGCATCGGAAGTCCGGGCGCAACTGAAAGACAAGCTTGGCGGGCGAGAAATCGCGATGACGCGATTGCAGGATTGGCTGGTCGAAGCCCTGAATGCTGAGAATGTGACCATCACAGCCGCCGCGAAGCACGCGGCGTTCAGCTTGCTCGACCGGCAACGTCTTCAAACATGGCAGCGGAAGCTCTACGCCGAAATTGAATCTGCCTCTGAACTGCTCTTGCCGACCAAGTGATTATGCCCGCCTCCGAACAACCTGATTTCGACGACGAGTTCGAGCGAGCCATCGCTGACTGGCGAGAGCGGCATCGTCTCCGGGAGGACGACGCCGTGTTGTTGCTGGTGGACTTGTTTCGCATCCACCAGCGGCATTGGGATCAGTTGCGGAAAAGCGAACTACCATCGCTCGACCTCGTGCGTGCTGACATCGCGAAGCTCACGGAATCGACACGGACATTTCAGGCTCAATCGGCAACGTTGCTTGAAGCCTTGCGAAAGCTGCCCTCGACACATTTGGCGGCGCGTATCACCCGCACTGCGGCGTTCTTCGCCGCGTTGGCTAGTTTGCTGGCGGGTTATCTGATCGGGAGGGCGTGGCCGTGAAACTCGACTTCATTCCGTTCAGCCCGATTGCCTTTCCGCCCGATTTGGAATGGCTGCTCGTTCATCCGCAATACTACATGCTCGCGGGAGGCATCATGCTGGCGCTGGTTGCCGCGTGGCTCTTGTTCAAGCCGAGGAAAGGTGGATTCGTGGCACGGCTCGGCGGATTGACGTGGCGGCGAAATCAATTCTGTCGCGGCTGGCTGATTACCGGCGACACCGGCTCTGGCAAGACGAGTTCCGGCATCAATCAGCTCGCACATCAAGTCTTCCAGAACGAACCGAATTGGGGCGGGCTGTGCATTGACGAAAAAGGCGTCTATTGGGAAACGCTGGCGGCGATGGCCCGTCACTACGGGCGCGAACACGACTTGATTCATCTGCAAATCCGCGCCGATGACACTGACGTGCATTGGACTCCACCGCATCGCTACAACCTGACCGGCGACCGCAGCATTCCGTTCACGACCTACGCCAAGTTCATCGTGGATACCGCCACAAGTCTTGGCCAGGGCGGCGACAAAGGATTCTTCAAGAGCCAGGCACAGACGCACATCGCTCATGCGCTTGAAATGCTGTTCGAGTTGAACCGGCCGGTGACGCTGCGAGGCGCATTCGATCTGCTTTCTGACCGTGAATTGCTTGAAGAAGAAATGGAGAATCTGGAATCGCTTCTCGATACGCCCCGGCGCGACGCAGTTTACGCCCACTTTGCGAACCGCTTCCTGACGCAGCCCGACGAACAGCTTGGCGGTGTGCGTGAAACCATCGCCAACTACCTGCAATACTTCCTCACGCCCGAAGTTGCTGAAGTGTTCTGCACCGGTGAGAGCACATTTGATTTCGCGGCGATTGATTCCGGCAAAATCATCCTCACAACGATGCCGCAAAAGTTCCAGACCGAGCGGCGCTACGTGAACACATTCCTCAAGCTGCTCTACTACAACCACGCACTCCGCCGCTTTGACCAGACGAAATCAGCCCGTGCCAAAAATAATCTGCTCATCCTGTGGGCCGACGAAGCCCAACGCTTCATGACCGCCAGCGAAGACGGCACAAGCGATTACAACTGCGTGGATGTAATCCGCGAAGCAGGCGCAACCGTCGTCGCCGCCGCGCAAAGCACAACCTCACTCGTGCCACCTTTGGGCAATGACAAGGCCAAAGTGCTTACGTTGAATCTCCGCAACCGCCTCATCTTCCGCGCCGCCGATGAAGCCGATGCCGTTCAAGCCGCCGACTTCATCGGCAAAAAGCGCGTTGTGAAACGCTCATGGGGATTCAGCGCCGGCAAGCGCAACGTGAACTATTCCGAAACCGAGGAACACAAAATCAAACCGCACAAACTCCGCAATCTCCGCGATCACGAATGCGT
>CALMTT010000144.1 GCA_937872615.1 uncultured Verrucomicrobiaceae bacterium
AGTAAAGGTAGCGGCGTAGAAGTTGGCGGCCTCTTCGGCGTCGCCGGTGCCATCGAATACTACCGCCTCTTGAGGGCTGATCCGCAGGCGCGGTCCTTCAATGCCCTCGGCCTCGTCATCTGCCTGGCCTACTGGGGCACCGTCGGCTGGTGGCTGCACCTTGGGCGCTCCGCCGACCTCATGTGGCTGGATCTCGCCGCGCTCACCGCCAGCGTGCATGGCAGCTTTCTCCTGTGCTACCGGCACCAATTGGAGGGCGTCGTCACGCTTCAGCGCATCTTCAGCACCGTCTTTGGCGTCGTTTACACCGTCATCTTCTTCGGCTTCATGGTGAAGGTCATCTACCTCTACCCCGCCGAGCCGATGAAAGGCAGCTTCCTCCTGCTCTTCCTCATCATGGTCACCAAATTCAGCGACATGGGAGCTTACGCCGTCGGCGTGTGCTTCGGGAAGCACAAGATGATCCCGCACATCAGCCCCGCCAAATCTTGGGAAGGCTTTGTCGGTGCGTTCCTCGGCTCGTTTGGGGCTGCGGCCCTGCTCATGAGCTTCATGCCGGACAAACTCGCGCCGCTCACCTGGCTCCACGCCATGGTCCTCGCCCCCGTCCTCTGCGCCACCGCCGTCACCGGGGATCTCGCCGAGTCCGTGCTGAAGCGCTGCGTCGCCATCAAAGACAGCGGCCACAAGCTCCCCGGCATCGGCGGCATCCTCGACCTCACCGACAGCCTGCTTTTCACCGCTCCCGTGTTTTACTTTTACCTCAGCGCCGTGTGGCGGTGAAAAAATGACGAAATCAGAATGAGGAATGATGAAGCAAATCCTAATGCCTAGCATGAGGCTCATTCCTGGGGCTTCGTCATTGATTCGTCATTCGCCATTCTGATTTCGTCATTCTTTCCGCCAATGTCCGCCGCAAACTCCACTGCCAAACGCGTCATCCTTCTCGGCTCCACCGGTTCCATCGGCACCAGCGCTCTCAAAGTGGCCCGTGACCTCCCCGAGCGCATGCAGATCGTCGGCCTTGCGGCGAATAGCAGCGCCGATGCCCTCGTCCAGCAGGCCATCGAGACCGGCGTGAAGCACGTCGCCCTCACCGATGCCGCCGCGGCGGCCAAAGCACAGGCGCAGCTCCCGGACGGCGTCACCCTTCACACCGGCACCCAGGGCCTCATCGACCTCGTGAACGCCTGCGAGGCCGACATGGTCCTCGTCGCCATCGTCGGCACCGCCGGGCTCGCCCCCGCCCTCGCGGCCATCGAGCGTGGCATGCACCTCGCCGTCGCCAGCAAGGAGATCCTCGTCATGGCGGGCGAGGCCGTCACGGAGGCCGCGAAACGGAAAAACGTAAACCTCCTGCCCGTGGACAGCGAGCACAACGCCATCTTCCAGTGCCTCGAGGGCCACCGCCACAGCGAGGTCCGCCGCATCCTCCTCACCGCCAGCGGCGGCCCCTTCCGCCAGCTCCCCGCCGATCAATTGCCCGCCGTCACCGTCGCCCAGGCCTTGAAGCATCCCACCTGGACCATGGGGCGAAAGATCACCATCGACAGCGCCACCCTCTTCAACAAAGGCCTGGAGATGATCGAGGCCAAGTGGCTCTTCGACGTGCCCATGGACAAGATCGAGGTCGTCGTCCATCCGCAAAGCATCGTCCACAGCATGGTCGAGTTCGCCGACAACAGCGTCATCGCCCAGCTCAGTCATAGCGACATGTGCTTCCCCATCCAATACGCCGTCACCTGGCCCGACCGCGTCCCGAACAATTTAAAGCCGCTCGACTTCGCCAAGCTCGCCGCCCTCCACTTCGAGGCCCCGCGTGTCGATGACTTCCCCGCCATCAACCTCGCCCGCCACGCCGGCACCGTGACAGGCCACCCCGTCAGTGTTGGCGGTGGAAATCCCCATAACTCACTTCTTCCCTCACACAAAAGCGTTGTTTATGAAAGAAATTTAACTGCTCTGACAAAGATTTTAGAACGCACAGCTTATTTTCTAACTGCTTGGAAACACGGAACTTATTACCGAACTTATCCTGAATATGTGCAAGATGAAGTCGTCCGAAATTTGAAGAATCGGAATCAATTTAAAACGGGAAATCCGTTCACGCCGTTTGTGGTAGAAGACGAAAATTTGGTTACGGCAAGATTTCCTGCGATCTGGGACTGGTCATCAGCAATGACGGCATGCACTGCCGCGAGCCGGTGAAGGGACACATCTACGTCTCCCGTCTCGACGCCCCGGCCACCCCGGTCCCCGGCAAAACCTATCCCACCATTCTCGCCCAGTCCGGAAACGGAATTCTCAACGTGGGTGACGAAACTCGGATCTACTTTGGACGCTGGTTGAACGCGGAGTACCATCGGTATTCATTGACCACGCAAAATACCCA
>CALMTT010000145.1 GCA_937872615.1 uncultured Verrucomicrobiaceae bacterium
CGCGCAGACCATCACGCAGTCCGGCGTGCTGCGGGCGCCGTTTGGCAGCATTCGTTTGGGCTGGGATGGCACCGGCACGGCGCCGCGCGGGCTTGTCACGAACACCGATGTGCCCGTCACGCAGCAGATCACACTCGCAGCGGGTTCCACGACCTCCGTGTCGGCCATTGATCCGGGCACCGGAGCGGGCGCTGTCGTTCCTTACGGCCTCATCAAAGACGGCACGAACTGGATCGATCCCACTGGCCTCGACATCACAGCCACTGGCGTGCCGGAGAAGTCCCTCCGCGTCTCCGCGCAAAACGTCACCACCGAGGCAGGCTCCACGCTCGACATCCGTGGCGGCGGCGAGCTGTATGCCTACCGCTGGGTGCAGGGCAATGGCGGCACGAAGGACATTCTCGATTCCGATGAGGTGTTTGCGATTCTGCCTGGTTACACGTCATCGTTCGCGCCCTTTGCCGCATTTGCCACCTCCGGCATCAATGCCGCCAACCTCGGCGGGGACGCCGGCTACACGAACAACGCGCTGCAAGTGGGTGACCAAGTCTATCTGCGTGGCAGCTCGCTGCTTGCAGCGGGGAGCTACGCGCTGCTTCCAGCGCGTTATGCGCTGCTGCCAGGTGCCATGTTGCTCACGCCGGACTCGGGCGAGCCTGTTGATTCCTTTGTGAAGCCCGGCGGCGCGGTGCTGGCCACCGGTTACCGCTTCAACAGCCTCAATCCCACTGCCTCCGCGCAGATCTACCAGTCCTTCGAGATCGCACCGCAGAGCGTTGTGAAGCTTCGTGCCGAATACACCGATGCCTCCGCGCAGAGTTTCATCAGTGCTGCGCAGCAGCGCCTCAGCCTGCCTGTGACGCGGGGTCCCCTGGATGCGGGTTACGTGCTTCTCGGGGCGCAGCAGTCGATGCAGCTCGCGGGTCTTGTCAGTGCGGCTGGTGCCACCAATGCCCGTGGCGGCCGCGTCGATGTCAGCAGCCCGCTCGACATCGTGATCGCGGCTCCGGGAGCACCGGCACAGCCAGGAAAACTCGTTCTGAATGCCGCGCTGCTCAGCGCCTGGAATGCGGAAAGCCTCCTCGTCGGTGGCGAGCGCTCCAGCACGGGCAGCATCACGGTGCGCACGACCAATCTTACGCTCGACAATGCCGGCTCGCCTCTTCGCGGCACGGATGTGTTGCTTGCTGCGACTCAAAATCTGACCCTCGCGGCTGGTTCTTCCTTGCTGCAAACCGGCTCACAGAGCTCGGCGGATGCTTTTGTGCTCGGCGGCAATGGTGCCTTTGTCCGCGTCAGCGGCGTCACGGGTGCTCAAACCTCCCGCAGCGGTGTCACAGCCTCCGCGCTGCCTTCGCTCAACATAGGTGCGAATGCCATGATCGCCGGCAGCACCGTCACGCTTGACTCCACCAATGCCACGAGCCTCGATCTCACCACACAGCTCACCGCCAGTGCCATTCAGCTCAACAGCGGACGCATCAGCATCCAGCTCACCAATCCCGGCGCGTTGCAGCCGAATGCGGGTCTCGTGCTCGGCGGGGGGCTTTTGACTGCTTTGCAGGCCTCCAGCTCGCTTTCCCTGCTCAGCTACTCCTCGATTGATTTTTACGGCACGGGCTCGTTTGCCTCCGCCGGAGCATTGGAACTCCACGCTGGTGAAATCCGCGGCTTCAATCAAAACGGCGGCAGCATTGATCTCACGGCTCAACGCCTCGTTTTGGACAACAGCGCCCTCGCCACCGTGCCTGGCATCGTCGCGGCGGCCACTGGCTCCTTCAATCTCATCGCCAACACGATCACGCTCGGCCAAAACGCCCTCGTCATCGATCAATTCAACACGGTCACGCTCACCGCGTCGCAAGGTGTCACCGTGCGCGACACCGGCTCCTTCCGCGTTCAAAAGGCGCTGAATATCGTCTCGCCCTTCGTCCGGGCCGAGAGCAAAGCCTCGCAGCTCATCGCCGCGGGAGATCTGCTGCACTTGAGCAAGCCGGCGACCTCTTTCTCACCCGCCTCGCTCGGTTTGGGTGCCTCGCTGATGCTCGAAGGCAGTGCGATTCTTGCCGAAAGCGATGTCCTGCTGCCCAGCGGACTCATCTCGCTCCGTGCCACCACGGGCGATGTGACGGTGAATGGCACCGTGAGTGCCGGTGGGGTCGCGCAGACCTTCTTTGATGTCACACGCTTCACCGACGCGGGTCGCGTTTCACTCACCGCGGATGCTGGGAATGTGATCATCGGTGCCACGGGCCTCGTGAATGTGGCCGCGCAGGCTGGCGGAGGCGATGCGGGCACGCTCAGCGTGAAGGCCGCGAACCAGTTCTTGCTCAACGGCACGCTGGCAGGGCAGGGGGCCACGACCGGCAGCTTCGAGCTCGATGTCGGCACGCTGACCACGTTTGCGGATCTGAATGATCGCCTCAACACCGGTGCCTTCACCGCATTGCGGGAGCTTCGCGTGCGCAACGGAGGCATCACCATCGACGGCACAGTGAATGCCAAACGCTTCCTCCTGGCTCTCGACAATGGCGCGATGACCGTGAACGGCACCATCAATGCCTCCGGCAGCACCGGTGGACGCATCGACCTCATCGCCAGCGGCGGTGTCACGCTCGCCAATGGCTCCACGCTAAGCGTTCGCGGGCAAAATTTTGACAGCGCGGGCAAAGGCGGTGCCATCTGGATCGAATCGAGTGGCACAGGCAGCATCAACCTCGCCACCGGCTCCACGCTCGATCTGCGTGTCGATGCCAAAACGACCGACAGCGCCTCCCGCGGCCAGTTCAGCGGCAAGGTGCATCTCCGCGCCCGGCAGAACGCCACCTTCAACGATCTGCTCATCGATCCCATCGCCGCGAGCTTCCTCGATGCCTCCAGCATCGAGATCGAGGGCTTCCGCACTTACAGTTTCAATCAGGCGAATGTCATCCTCCGTGCCGGAACGACCGCCATCGCGGGCGAAAGCCTCAACACGACCACGATTCACAATAACAACACGAGCTTCATGGCGAACTACAATGCCATGTCCACCCGCCTGCTCGGTGGAAAAACCTCCATCCAGTCCGTTTCCGTGCTGCAGCCTGGCGTGGAGATCGTCAACAGCGGCGGCAGCATCTCGCTCGGCACGCCCACCTCCGCTGCGCTCGCGGATTGGAACCTCTCCACCTTCCGTTACGGTCCGAACAATGCCGCCGGCACGCTCACCATGCGTGCTTCGGGCAATCTGGAATTCTACAACACCCTCAGCGATGGCTTCACACTCGCGACCTCGGGAGCACTCGTTGAGCGCATGTGGATGGGCACGCTCTCCGCTTTGAACATGAACGTGCCCGTGAACTCGCAGTCGTGGAATCTCCGCCTCACCTCCGGCGCGGATGTGACCGCCGCAAATGTCCGCCAGACCTCCACGCTGACTTCTCTCGCTGCCAATTCCGGCTCGCTGCTGCTCGGCAAAGACGCCGGGCAGGCCGTCCCGACCAGTTCCGGTGCCAACAGCGCCCCTGGAACGAATGCCCTCACGCGACTCGCCATCAATCCGGAGAACAACACCGCCACCAGCGGCACGCCCACGGCCACCAACCGCTTCCAGGTTATTCGCACCGGCACCGGCGACATCGAAATCAACGCCGGACGCGATGTACAGGTCCTCAATCAGTTTGCCACCATCTACACAGCCGGTGTTACGGTGCCTGCTGCCACGACGGTTTTCACCGCGAACGACTTCGTTTTGCCCAACGTGTCCGCCAACGTGCCACAGACCGAGCTTGGTGCCGTGCAGCAGCTTTACGCGGCTCAATACAGCATGGCGGGTGGCAATGTGAGCGTGAACGCGGGCAATGACATTCTGCATCTCACGCGTGATGCCGGCATCCTGGTGGCTGATTCCTCACGTCAGCTGCCCACCAACTGGCTCATGCGCCGCGGCTATGTGAATGCCGCAGGCGATTATGGAAACATCGACGTGCGTCAGAGCGGCATCCAGCGCATCAACGACGTCGCGGCCTCGACGACGTGGTGGGTGAACTTCAGCAATTTCTTCGATGGTGTGGCCGCTCTCGGCGGTGGAAACGTGGTGCTCGAAGCCGGACGCGATGTGCAAAACGTGAGCGCTCATACGCCCACGAATGCCCGCGCCGCTCGCGGCACGCCCAGCGCCGCTGGATTGCTCGAGCTGGGTGGTGGTGACGTCACCGTGCTCTCCGGGCGCAACATCGACGGCGGCATCTATTATGTGGAACGCGGCACCGGCACGCTCTCGGCTGGCGGTACCATCACGACGAATGCCACGCGCTCCATTTCCCTCGGCCGCCTGGCCTCTGGCAATGCCGTGCAGCCGCAGGACACCTGGCTGCCTACCACGCTTTTCCTCGGCAAGAGCAGCTTCGATGTCAGCGCCCGTGGGGATGTGTTGCTGGGGCCTGCGGCGAACACTTTCCTGCTGCCGCAGGGCCTCACGAACCGTCACTGGTATAAAACGTACTTCTCCACCTATGCTGCGGACAGCGCGGTGAATGTCACTTCCCTCGGCGGCGATGTCACGATCCGTCAGGCCGCCACGCTCGCCACCACGGCGGAGCCTTCCTCCATCCTCTCGCTCTGGCTCAGCGATCTGCTGCTGCTCTCATCGAGCTCCGCCTCGGCCTACCAGCCGTGGTTGCGACTCGCCGAGACGGCGGTGGCTCCCTTTGAGACGCTGACCACGCTCATGCCTGGCACTTTGAAGGCCATCTCGTTCAGCGGTGATATCTCGCTCGCGGGCCGCATGAACCTGTCTCCCTCGCCCACAGGCACGCTGGAGCTGTTCGCCGCCGGAGCGTTGAACGGTCTCGTGCCCACCGGTGTGTCCTCCACCATCCTCACCGGCCGCCAGACCACGGTGTGGCGTTCCGCCACAGTGAATCTCTCCGATGCGAATCCGGCCTCGATCCCCGGTGTGCTGAAGCCCTACTCCTTCTACGAGACCTTCTTCAATCCCGCCGCTCCCACGGCCGTGAACAACCTCGCGGCACGCCTCACCACTGCCACCTTCCTCGATAATCTGAACGCTGTGCTCACCGAGTCCGGCTCCACGACAGGAAAGTTTGCCACCAACCAGGCGAAACAGCAGCTCCATGCGCCGGGCGTGCTGCACGCTGCGGACACCTCGCCGCTGCGCATCTATGCCGCAGGTGGCGACATCTCAGGGCTCACCCTTTTCTCGGGCAAAGCATCCTCCATCCTCGCCTCGCGGGACATCTCCGACATCGCGTTCTACATTCAAAATGTCCGCAGCAGCGATCTCACCGTCGTCTCCGCCGGTCGTGACATCATCGCTTACAACGCCAACTCACCGCTGCGCACCGCCGCACGTCAACCGTTGCGCCAACTCCAGCCACGGGCTCATCGCGCCCGCCCGCCATGGCCTCAGCGACTCCCAGTCGCCCAAGACCTGCGTCAAGTCCCCGCGGGCTCGGGCGCCCACGATCACGGTCCACGGAGCGACCGCATCCGTGAACGCGGCCATCCTCACGCCGGCGTCGCGCAATCGCTGCACCGCTTGCAAACGGTCGGCGTCGGCGTCGCTCCAGGCGAAGCATCCGTGGTCGGTGGCAATCCGGCCCCACTGAGCGTGCGGCAGTAGATGCCGGCGCCCGGGACGAATCGGAACCACCATCGACGCTGACGCCTCGAGCCCACCCCGGGACAGCTCCACATATGCCTGCGCAACGGTCAGTTCCCGGACGGCAGCGGGCGCGCGGAAGACATGACGAATCGCTTCACGAGCTCGTTGCTCACCTCGCCCGGCTGCCGCGGCACGGTCATCTCCAGCGCCCTCGCCCCGTGGCGGACGTCCGCGGGCTCCGTGGTGATTCGAAGGTTGGGCTTGTGGTAG